>DATGXZ010000473.1:0-6862 GCA_035298445.1 Flavobacterium sp. | reverse complement strand
GAGTTGATGACGATTGAGAATTCCGGGTATCCGGGCTACTTCCTCATCGTCCAGGATTTCATTGCCGAGGCACGCAAAATGGGCGTTTCCGTGGGTCCCGGCCGTGGATCCGCCGCCGGCTCGGTGGTCGCGTACTGCCTGGGCATCACCAACATCGACCCGTTGCAATACAACCTCCTCTTTGAGAGGTTCCTGAACCCTGACCGGGTGTCGCTTCCCGATATCGACATCGACTTTGACGACGAGGGGCGGGCGTCGGTCATGGACTACGTCATCCGCAAATACGGCGCGAAACAGGTGGCGCAGATCATCACCTACGGCACCATGGCTGCGAAATCCGCCGTTCGTGATACCGCGCGCGTGCTCGACCTGCCGTTATTCGAAGCCGACCGTATCGCCAAGCTCATCCCGAACAACCTGAGCCTTGCCAAGACCTTTAGCCTCGACGATGCCGCCTTAAAAGCCGCACTTCGCCCAGAAGATTTTGACCGGGCCAAAGAACTGCAGGCATTAGCATCCGGCGGTGATCTGGGCGCCCAAACCATCCAGCAGGCGCAAATGCTCGAAGGCAACCTGCGAAACACCGGCATCCACGCCTGTGGGGTCATCATCACGCCCGACGACATTACGAAATTTGTACCGGTCGCCACGGCGAAAGACTCCGATCTCTTCGTCACCCAATTTGACAACTCGGTAGTAGAAAGCGCAGGCCTGCTGAAAATGGACTTCCTCGGGCTCAAGACGCTGACCCTTATCAAAGACACCGTCAAGCTTATCAAATACCGCACGGGCGTCGAACTCGATCCCGATGCCTTCCCGATAGACGACGAAAAGACCTACCAACTCTTCCAGCGCGGCGAAACCGTCGGTATCTTCCAGTACGAATCGCCCGGTATGCAGAAATACATGAAGGAGCTGAAACCGACGGTGTTTGGCGACCTCATCGCGATGAACGCACTCTACCGTCCAGGACCGATTGCGTATATCCCGAGCTTCATCCGGCGGAAAAACGGAGAGGAAGAAATCGTGTATGACCTTCCTGCCTGCGAAGAACTCCTGAAAGACACCTACGGTATCACCGTTTACCAGGAACAGGTGATGTTGCTGTCGCAGAAACTGGCGAATTTCTCTAAAGGCGACGCCGACGTACTCCGGAAAGCCATGGGTAAAAAGCAGCGCGACGTACTCGACAAAATGAAGCCTAAGTTCGTCAGCCAGGCCATGGAAAACGGGCATCCGCAAGACGTACTCGAAAAAATCTGGAAAGACTGGGAAGCATTTGCCGAATATGCCTTCAACAAATCGCACTCGACCTGCTATGCGTGGGTCGCGTACCAAACCGCTTACCTGAAAGCCAATTATCCGGCCGAATACATGGCGGCGGTGCTATCGAACAACATGAGCGACATCAAGCAGATTTCGTTCTTCATGGAAGAATGTAAACGCATGGGGTTGGCCGTATTGGGTCCGTGCGTGAACGAATCGTTCTATAAGTTTACGGTAAACGAATCGTATGCCATCCGCTTTGGTATGGGCGCCATCAAGGGCGTGGGTTCCGGGGCCGTGGCGACGATCGTTGAAAACCGCAAAAACGGAAAATACCGCTCCATCTTTGACCTGGCCAAGCGCATCGACCTGCGGGCGGCCAATAAAAAAGCGTTTGAAAACCTGGCGTTGGCAGGTGGCCTGGATACGTTCTCCGACACCCATCGTGCGCAATACTTCCACCAGGACGCCGACAATAGTACCTTCCTTGAAAAAGCCATGCGCTATGGGTCGAAATTCCAGGAAAACGAGAATTCATCACAGGTAAGCCTTTTTGGTGAGGCCAGCGACGTGCAGATTCCGGAGCCCCTGGTGCCACCTTGCGAAGAATGGAGTACGATGGAGAAACTCGCACGGGAAAAGGAAGTGGTGGGTATCTACATCTCCGGACATCCGCTCGACGATTTCCGTTTCGAGATGAAACACTTCTGTTCGGTGCGACTCGAGGCGTTGAAAAACCTTGAGAATTACGTCGGCAAGAACCTCACCTTCGCCGGCATCGTAACAAACGTACAATACCGCACCGCTAAAAATGGTAAAGATTGGGGCATGTTTACGCTGGAAGGTTTCGACGAAAGCCACGAATTCCGGATGTTCGACGAAGAGTTCCTGAAGTTCCGTCATTACCTCGCCGGGAACCAGTTCCTGTATTTCAAGGTCAACGTAAAAGAAGGATGGGTGAACCGCGAAACCGGCAAGAAATCAGAGCCCAGGTTGCAGTTTCTTGAGGTCAAAATGCTGCAGGACGTATTGGCCACCCAAGCCAAGAAACTAACGCTGAACCTGAATATCGAAGACATCCGCAACGACTTCATACACGAACTCAGCCACATCTTCCAGGCGAACAAAGGGGATAAGACCGTTGCCTTTGAAGTACTGGAATTAGAAAAAGTGAAACGACCTGTAACAGTGGCGGTGGCTGTAACGCCGGATAACGAAGCTATCGAAGCCACGGCAGACGGGGAAGGCGACATCAACGATATCGAGGTGAATGAAGTGGAAGAAGTGCGCGTGCTTACCCACTTAACCATGCCCAGCCGGAAGCTAAAAGTGGCGATTTCAGCCGAGTTGCTGAAGGAATTAGAGCGGTTGGATGTGCGTTTCAAACTGAACTGATGGCACCAATCGAGTCGCACAATATCCGCATAGTCAAAACCGATAGGGTTAACAGCAATTTTAGGAATTGTGTCGTAACTTTGTACCATAATTCTTAAGACACATACAAATGGCACTTGAAATAACAGACGATAACTTCACAGAAGTAGTCTTGCAATCTGACAAGCCGGTAATGGTTGATTTTTGGGCCGCATGGTGTGGACCTTGCCGTATGGTAGGTCCGATCATCGAAGAACTAAGCCACGAATTCGCCGGTAAAGCAGTAGTAGGTAAAGTCGATGTCGACAACAACCAAAACTTTGCCGCACAATATGGTATCCGCAACATTCCAACCGTTTTGGTTTTCAAAAATGGGGAAGTGGTAGGACGCCAGGTAGGTGTAGCGCCTAAAGCGACCTACACAGAAGCCCTTAACCAGGCCTTAAACGCGTAAGATTCAAATTGCACATAGGTGGAAGAGCCCGGCCCTGAGCCGGGTTTTTCTTTTATCTTTACGTCCATGAAGATCGAATCACAAGTAGAGAAGATATCGAGTTTCAAGCACCTCGAATTGCTGGCTGGGCAAATCGTCGAAGGGTTTATATCCGGTATGCACAAGAGTCCGTTTCACGGTTTCTCCGCCGAGTTTGCCGAGCACAAGATTTACAACCGCGGCGAAACGACCAAGCATATCGATTGGAAACTCTTTGCCAAGACCGACCGTTTGTATACCAAACGCTACGAGGAGGAAACCAACCTACGGTGCCACCTCATCATCGACAATTCGTCGTCAATGCACTATCCTAAGCTGGATCCAGGACAGGCGTTCTATGAAAGTAAGGTCGGTTTTTCCGTACTGGCTTCTGCCGTATTGATGAACCTGCTGAAGAAACAGCGCGATGCGTTGGGACTCAGCATCTACTCTGACACCTACGAATACTACGCCCCCGAAAAAGGCAGCGAGCGGCACCATCGGATGGTGCTTGACAAGCTCGAGCAATTACTGGCGTCGCCGCGCGAACCGAAGAAAACCGACACCGTTCGTTTTCTGCACCAGATTGCGGAAAAGATGCACCGTCGTTCGATGATCATCCTTTTTACCGACATGTTCCAGGCATCGGGCAACGAAGCCCTTTTCAATGCGCTGCAACACCTTCGGCACGATAAGCACAAAGTGGTCGTCTTCCATGTAGTGGACGAAAAGACCGAGCTAAAATTCCAATACGACAACGCCCCGCGCAAGTTCATCGACGTCGAAACCGGCGACGAGGTCCGCATTTTCGCCGACAACATCAGGGAACGCTATGAGGAAGGTGTGCGAAAGTACTTCGAAGAGCTCTCAGCAACCTGCATCCAAAACCGAATTCGGTATGTGCCGGTAAATGTGGGCTCCGATTTTGAAAAAATCCTCACGACTTATTTAGTTGAAAAGCAAAGTTTTGGCGGTTGACGCAATTTTTTTTTGAAAAAAGGGCTTGCAAATATGAAAAACGGTTCTATATTTGCACTCGCTATTCAGCACTGGTTTGGTAGTTCAGTTGGTTAGAATGCCGCCCTGTCACGGCGGAGGTCGCGGGTTCGAGTCCCGTCCAGACCGCTAAAAGCAAAGAAGCCTTTCGTAATTGAAAGGCTTTTTTGCCCAAAGCATCAAAAGTAGTTGTGTTGTTTAGTCTCGCTGAGAGGCGAGGCTGGTTTAGTAGTTAGACCGATGAAAAGCTTTCCATTAAATTGGAGGGCTTTTTTGATTTTTAGGCCGATCCTGAAAATGACGCCCTAAAGCGGAGGCCGCTACTTGGTTGCGCTTATCCGTAATTTTAGTACCTTTCGACCTCATCACACAGTATGAAAAAAGCTCTTATCCTGTTGCTTCTTTTGGTTTTGTCTCCGCGGGCGCTGGCCCAGGTCGCCCCTACATCGGACGAAGACCTCGAGCTACGCCTTGCCCTGAAGAAAAAATTCCGCAGTGAGGCCGTCAACTACAGCCACAAGGAGTTCGACGCGTTGTTTCTCGAGTTCTTCCAGAAAACAGGTCCGACGAACCCAACCGTCCTGACCAAAGAAGAATACTATGGCTATACCGTCCGGATTGCCTTGTATTCCGAGCGCATGGGCATGCTCTACCCAAAAGAAAAGGAAGCCGCCAAGAAAAGTAGTGCCGAATGGTTCAATAAGCGTTACTCCGACTACGTAGCTTCGAAAAACCAAAAGCCGTGAAGAAACTCCTTTTGTTCGGTTTGCTGTTGCTGGTTGCCTGCAAGGACATCGGCGGACGCGTGCCGTCAAAGGAGGAATTACTCAAAAAAGAAATGCAGTCGATCGATTGGAAATCAGTCGATGAATACCCATCCGTAGCCGCCTGCGACTCACTTCCCGATAAAGAACAGCGGCGCAACTGCTTTTTCGATTTCATCCGGCAAACCATACAGGAGCGTCTCAACGCCGATACGCTTCCGGCCGATTATCCCGCGCCCGACACCTTACGTGTTACCGTCACCGTCTTCCCCGATGCCCACGTAGGCTTCACCTGTGCGGATGCGCAATGGGTGGCGTGTGACAGCCTCATCCACGCCCGACTGGCCGATTTCCCAGCCGTAAACCCCGCCTTGAAACGCGGACTTCCGGTGAAGACCGAGTTCGTCCTTCCCGTCGTACTTAAAGCCGATTAGCGACGGAAACGCCGTCCTTTCCAGGTGTAGCCGCCCCACATGGAGCGGATGGCCACGAAACTCGACAGAAAAGGATACGCCAGCGATCCCGAAAAAAAGTGATAGGCATACACCCCGAAGAAACGGCGCGTTCTCGTTAGTAAGGCGTAATCCACTATACATTTAAAAGCGAAAAACCAGGCTGCTGTATGAAAGTCCGAGTGCACGAAGGAGAATCGGAATACAAAAAACAGTAAGGCAACGGCGGGGAAAAGATTCCCGAAAAACACCACCACCGCTACGATTCTCGCAAACGTGTTTCGATAGCCCGACGACTTCCGGGCCCACCGTACGCGTTGTTGGACGTAGCTGGCGAAATCGGGAGCCAGACCCGTCCAGACGATGGCTTCCTTCGCTTTCAGGAAAGCGGTTTTCTTCCTGGCGCGCACCGCCTTGTGCAGCAGGAAAACGTCGTCACCGCTGGCGATGGCATCGTTGCCCAGATAACCATACGATTCCTGAAAAAATTGCTTCGTGTAGGCCATATTCGCCCCATTGCAAAGAAACGGCCTCCCAATTCCGAACCCACCTATGGTTGCCCCCTGCAACGCCATGTGTTCCATGACCTGCAACGCAGGCCAATACTCAGATTGGCTTTTAACGCCAACGGGGGCCGCGATAAAGTCAGGCTGTTTCTCTTGTATAAACGCATCGTAGGTCCGCAGCCAGTTGGCGCCCATCGTGCAATCGGCATCAGTGGTAATGATCCAGTCCATGCCAGTCGCCTCAATGGCCGTTACGATGGCGTCCTTCTTGGGCGATCCCGTAAGCCGTCGGTTGGGCAGGATCGATACCGGAAACGGAAGCGATGCCGACTGGATCAGTGCCACCGAGGCATCATCCGACGCATCGTCTACGAAGAGGCATTCGAGTAATTCCGATGGGTAGTCCAATTGCGCAAGAGAGGCTAATAAAGCCGGAAGGGCGTGCTGTTCATTCCGGAAAGGGACGACGAGGCAAAAACGCGTCATTGGGGATGGACGGGATGCGCGGAATTCCGGCACTTTCTCAAAACCATACGAGAAGGCCCCTATCAGCGCCACATACGCTACACCTATCAGGATGAGGATAACGGTGCTCATTTTGCAATGCGTAATCGAATAACGAAATAGCTTCCCATAACCACCGGAATCACCACATTCAGCAACCAAATCGACGTAGCGGCGAACAAAACCGGAATGCCATCGACGCCAATCTGTTCAAAGAAATAGACCGACAGGCTGCCCTTGACCGCAAAATCCAACAACTGGAAGGTAGGCAGGCAAGAAGCCAGCAGGTAGACTCCGGCGATCACCGCGAGGGTGGGAAGGTACTCGGCATTTGCGCCAAACAGCAGCAATAACAGGTACTGCTGGTGCGAAAACGACAGATAGCGTCCGATAGCCAGCAGCACATTCCGCCGGTGGATATCGCGCGGAATGCGATTGATTTTGTGCAATAGCCGTTCGATCGACCATCCCTTGACCGTAAGCTTCCGTGTGAGCAGTAAAGCAAATGCCACCGCGAGGGTTATACCC
>DATGXZ010000472.1:0-6580 GCA_035298445.1 Flavobacterium sp. | reverse complement strand
TTGCGGGCAGTAGTATGCGGAGATGGACGGTGGTCTCATACATTTCCGCTTTGGGAAAAAGTGATGCATACGTCGAAATCACAGGCCCGATGCCGATAACCCGCGTGATGTGATTCGATTTTATCAAGGCCGACAAACGTTCGTATAAAGTTTCGTTGTCGAGTCCGCTCTGGGCGATATCCGAAAGTATGACCGTTTTCTTCTTGTGTTGTTTCTGGCTTTCGAGGAAGTCAAAAGCAATACGCAGTGATTCGAAGTCCGAGCTGTAACTATCGTCAATAAGTATGGTGTTGTGGATGCCATCCTTTACCTGAAGCCGCATTTCAACCGGATACAATTGGGCCAGCCGCGACCGGATGACGGCCGGATCGTAGCCAAGGTACAGCAAGGTCGCCAGGCAATGCACCGCGTTTTCGACCGAGGCATCATCAAGGAAAGGAATACTGACTTCGAAAGAACGCGCTTCAAACACGACCGAAAGTTGCGTTTTCAGGCCGTCTGTATTTCGTTGGATCTGTATGTCAGCCTGTTCCGTTTCGCTCCAACTTAGGATTTTTACCCGCTCAGGAAGACAACGGTCAACGAGCGGATGCCGTCGGTAGATAAGGACGTCGCACCCCTGGAAAAGCTGCATTTTCTCACGAATTTTCTCTTCCGTAGAGGTAAAACCTTCGTCGTGGGCCGATCCGATATTGGTGAAAATCCCGATGTTAGGTTGCAGGATGGATTGTAATCGCGCCATCTCGCCTACGGTCGATATACCCGCTTCGAAAATGCCCAGCGTGTGCCGTTCGTTGATGGCCAAAACCGAAAGCGGGACGCCTACCTGCGAGTTGTAGCTTTTGGGTGAGCGGATGATATGGTAATCCGGGCTCAACACGAAATTGAGCCATTCCTTAACGATGGTTTTGCCATTGCTGCCTGTAATTCCGACGACCGGAAAATGAAACTGCGCCCGGTACCAGGCCGCAAATTGTTGCAGTGCGTCACGCGTATCCGGAACTGTGAGGAAAACGGCCGCGCCTTTATAACCTTTGGGAATGTGCGATACGACAAAATGCCGTACGCCTTTCATGATGAGCTCTGGGATGAATCCGTGTGCGTCGTGATGCGGCCCCACCAAAGCGAAGAAGAGCGTATCCGGACCGTTTTGCAGCGAGCGGCTGTCAATCGATACGTGCCCGACGGTACCTTCCGGTTGTCCGCTTACGGCGGCACCCAAAAGTTCGGCGGTGGCTACAAATGACGGGTGCATCACGTCCTGGATTTCGAACCGGGCGCTTCTTTCTCGTTCCGCATGGCGTTGAAGAAAGCGGCACGGCTAAGGGGTTCGTATTCTTCGGTTTCGCCGAGCATCACCAGTTGGTCGCTGTCGGCTTTCCGGAAACTGTAGTTGGCAAGGTTGCCGGTGCGGGTGCACACAGCGTGTACTTTCGTGACGTACTCGGCCGTAGCCATCAGTGCCGGCATGGGGCCGAAGGGGTTGCCTTTGAAGTCCATGTCGAGTCCGGCCACGATTACCCGTATGCCCGAATTCGCGAGGTCATTGCAGACCGCCACGATCTCGTCGTCAAAGAATTGGGCTTCGTCGATGCCGACCACATCGCATCCTTGTGCCAGAATGGCGATATTGGCCGCTGCGGGCACGGGTGTTGAGCGGATTTCGTTGCTGTCGTGCGAGACCACCATCTCATCATGGTAGCGGGTGTCGATGGCCGGTTTGAAGATTTCGACCTTCTGGCGGGCGAACTGTGCGCGCTTCAGGCGACGGATGAGTTCTTCGGTTTTTCCCGAAAACATCGAGCCGCAGATGACTTCGATCCATCCGAATTGCTCCTTGTGGTTGACGGTATTTTCGAGAAACATTTTTCGTTTTTTCTGTCCCGGAACAGGATAGATTTTTTTACTTTGTGACAGAAACAAATGTATTAAAAAAGGTACGCCTTCTCTACCGATATTCCAAAAGTTATGAAAAAAAAGCTCGAAGCCGAACTCATCAGTATTGCACACCGGATCCTCCAGATGAAGAACAAATCGGACCTTGACCAGTTATATGTCGAGACCCGCCGACTGTATGAGAAATTGGCCGTGATGCGTTTTGTGGAAGCCCACTTCGACGGCGCAAAGCCTACCCTGGGGCGTGCAGACGTCGAGGCGTTGATCGATGAGGAGGTAGAGCCAACCACTTTCGAAACCGCCGATGTAACGGAACCGGCGGAGGTCGCTGTTTCGGAATCCACAATGGCAGCGGCACCGCAAGCAGCAACCGAAGTAGCGGAGGAAGAACCCGTTTCGGAACCCGAAGAAGAGACAGAGGAAGAGGTGCCTGTTGCGGAAGCGGAGGAAGCTGTGGCCGAAGAAGAAACGGTTGAAGAAACACCTGAAGCGGAAGAAGCGGTCGCAGAGCCGGAAGAAACCACCGAGGAACCAGAGCCGGTTGCCGAAGCGCCGCAAGAAGAGCCGGAACCCGCTCCAAAGCCGGTGCAAGCCTCTTTTGAAGATTTGCTGATGCACCACTACGACGAGCCGGTGTTCGTCAAAGCGGGAGAACAAGACTCCAAAGAGGAAGTGGCCATCGAAGTGCCGGAAACGCCGCTGCAGCCAGAATCGGTTGAGGAGGTGGCATTTGCCCTGGCCGGAACACCCGAACTGGAAGTACGTTCGATACCTGATCCTGAGAAATTTGAAGCGCCCAAACCATCACCTTTGGCAGATACCGGCAAGGCCATTGTCATCGGCCTGAACGACCGCATCGGTTTCGAGAAAAACCTGTTCGGCGGAAGCAGCGAAGACCTGAACCGCGTGCTTTCCCAACTCAATACCCTTGCCACCTTCGAAGAAGCGCAGCAGTTCATTGAACAAATGGTAAAGCCTGACTATAACAACTGGACCGGCAAAGAGGACTACGAACAGCGGTTCCTCGAAGTGGTCGAGCGTAAATTCAGTTAATGTCGGCCGGAACGCTCTTTATCGTCCCCACGCCTATCGGCAATCTTGAAGATATGACCTTTCGCGCCATTAATGTGTTGAAAGAGGCCGATCTCATCCTTGCCGAAGATACCCGCAACAGCGGTCGCCTGCTCAAGCATTTCGAAATCGAAACGCCCATGCAGTCGCACCACATGCACAACGAACACAAAACGACCGAGGGGCTGGTGGCCCGTCTCAAAGGCGGACAATCCATCGCGCTGATTTCGGATGCCGGAACGCCCGCTATTTCCGATCCTGGCTTCTTCCTGACGCGTGCTGCTATCGAAAACGGCATCCGGGTTGAATGTCTGCCTGGCGCCACGGCTTTTGTTCCGGCGCTGGTCAACAGCGGACTTCCCAACGACCGCTTCCTTTTCGAAGGCTTCCTGCCCGACAAAAAAGGACGGCAGACACGGTTTCTGGCCTTGGCCATGGAAACCCGCACCATGGTGTTTTATGTGTCGCCCCACAAACTGGTGAAAACTCTGGCAGAGTTTGTACAGTATTTTGGTGCCGACCGACCGGTTTCAGTTTCGCGCGAGCTGTCGAAATTGCACGAAGAAACGGTTCGCGGCACGGCGGCTGACGTGCTGGCCCATTTCACGGCCCGTCCGCCGAAGGGCGAGATTGTGGTGGTGGTCGGCGGAGCCATTTCCGGAAAAGACGCGGAAAAACCGTAATTCCGTCCCCTCAAAACCTCCTATTTTTGCATGACGTATTCCCTACACGCCATGCCAGCACCTATGAGATGGACCCTTATCCCCAAACCCGACGCTACGCAGGTCAGCGAATTGGCGTCGGCACTGAATGTGACCGAACTCGTTGCGCGTTTATTGGTGCAGCGCGGCATCACTACGTTTGACGGGGCAAAGGCATTTTTTCGACCTACGCTAGAATCGTTGCACGACCCGTATCTGATGAAGGATATGGACAAGGCCGTTGCCCGTATCGAGCAGGCCATGGCAGGGGGTGAGAACATCCTGGTTTTCGGCGATTATGACGTGGATGGCACCACGGCAGTGGCATTGCTGTCGACCTATCTCCGCTCGATATATGAAAATGTCGACACCTATATTCCGGATCGTTATGATGAGGGCTACGGTGTATCCTATAAAGGCATCGATTATGCCGACGACAACGGCGTAACCCTGATCATCGCACTCGACTGCGGCGTCAAATCGGTGGCCCACGTGGCGTATGCCAAAGAAAAAGGCATCGATTTCATTATCTGCGATCACCACCGCCCGGGGCCTGAACTTCCCGATGCTGTGGCCGTACTCGACCCGAAGCGCGATGACTGCACCTATCCCTATGACGAGCTGTGCGGCTGTGGCGTAGGTTTCAAACTGGTTCAGGCACTCGGAGCCAACCGTGAGCAGGGTCTGTTGGATTTATACCCGTACCTCGATTTGGTGGCGACGGCGATTGCCGCGGACATCGTGCCCATTACGGGAGAAAACCGGGTATTGGCGTACTATGGGTTGAAAGTGATGAATACCCATCCGCGTCCCGGACTCAAGGCGTTGTTGTTCCAGACCCGGAAGAGTGTAATTGATATTTCGGACGTCGTGTTTATCGTGGCGCCGCGAATCAATGCCGCGGGGCGCATCCGTCACGGGCAGCACGCGGTAACGTTATTGTGCGAAACCGATTTTACCCAAGCCCTGGCGTATGCCAAGGAAATCGAACAGTACAATGCCGACCGGAAGGATCTCGACAAAGCCATCACCCAACAGGCGTTGTGGCAAATAGAAGAAAACGGGGAGCAAGACCGCTACACGACCGTCGTATTTCAGGAAGACTGGCACAAAGGAGTAATCGGGATCGTCGCGTCGCGGCTGATTGAAACCTATTACCGTCCGACGCTGGTGTTCACGAAAAGTGGTGACAAGTATGCGGCTTCGGCCCGCTCGGTGGCGGGTTTCGATGTGTATAATGCCCTTGAGACCTGCGCCGAACACCTTGAGCAATTTGGCGGCCACATGTATGCGGCGGGGATGACGTTACGTCCCGAGAACTACCAGGACTTCAAGAATGCGTTTGAAGAAACCGTAAAAAACACCCTGCCGGAGGCCTTGCGGGTGCCAGAAATAACGGTCGACGCCGAGGTAGCTTTCACCGATTTGGACGCGAAGACCCGCCGCATCCTGAAGATGTTTGAACCCTTTGGTCCGGGAAACCGAATGCCGGTATTTTTATCGCGTAACGTGCATGATACGGGCTATGCCAAACGCATTGGTCAAAACGGCGAACACCTAAAAATGTTCGTTCGCCAGGTCGATTCCGACGGTATAGGTGCCATCGCCTTTGGTTTGGGTGATCACCTTGAACAGGTAGCAAACAGACGTCCCTTTTCCCTAATTTTTTGTTTGGAAGAGAATGAATGGAATGGCGAAGTTACGCCCCAGTTGCGCGTGAAAGACATCCGGCAAAATTTCTAAACAGAGTTATTTAGAACCAATTTAAATAACTATCTTTGGGATATGGATAGCATCGCACCTCTGTATATCAACGATATCGGCATTGTTTTTTATTGGAAGCGAGAGGGTAAGCTCTTATCACACCGGATGCAATTGGTGTTTCGCGATATGGGATTTTATCTTACGGAAGAAGAATTAGTGTCGTTCGGCGGGCATATACATGAGGCCGTTCGCCAAGGTTGCAAAGGTTGCCCGGCCGGATGCCAGCAAAAAAGGCGGTTGACTACGCCCTATCCCCAAATAGAGCTGGCTGTTTCCGGTTTAGAATTGCAATTGTTGGAAGATTTGGTGGAAGGCGCCTTATTCCGCCTTCGCCTGCTTGACTTTGTAAGCGGGGTGGGACGTAATTAGCCCGGGAACGTGTTTAGTTGGAATTCGGTTCCGTCGAAAACGCCATAGGTAAAGTAGCCAATCCAGTCCCCAAGATTCACGTATTGCGACTTTTCTCCAACGGCAATCACCATGGGTAAGTGACGATGTCCGAACACCAGGTAATCATAGTGTTCGGTCTCGAGTTTTCGTCGGCTGTATTGCACCAGCCATTCTTTGTCTTCACCCAGGAAGCGAACGTCGGCCTCGCCCGAAATCAGTTTGTTCTTAACCGACAGGTACTGCGCAAGACGCACCCCTAAATCTGGATGGAGCCAGCGAAACAGCCATTTGGAGAAAGGATTTGTAAAGACCTTCTTCATCCGTTTATAGCCCTTGTCGCCGGGTCCTTTTCCATCTCCATGCCCTACCAAAAAACGGTGCTGACCGAGTTGATACACTTCATTGTCATGAAATACGGGTATGTCGAGCTCCTTTTGGAAGTAATCGTGCATCCACAGGTCGTGGTTTCCGACAAAAAAATGAATGGTGATACCGCTGTCGCGCAGTTCGGCCAGTTTGCCCAATACCCTTACAAATCCTTTTGGGACTACAGTGCGATACTCAAACCAAAAGTCGAAGAGATCCCCTACCAAAAACAGCACTTCCGCATCTTTTTTGATGGTATCGAGCCATGCCACAAACCGGTCTTCACGCGGTCGGCTTTCCTCAGCGGTAGGGGCGCCAAAGTGCTGGTCGGAGGCGAAATACGCTTTCTTTCCGTCAAGTAGGGAAAAGCTGTTCATCGCTGCCAAAGATAG
>DATGXZ010000471.1:0-2514 GCA_035298445.1 Flavobacterium sp. | reverse complement strand
GGGTATACGTCACGTACAGCGGTTCGCGGAGGGTATACGAAAAGTACGATTTGTAGGCGGGGGTCGTTACGATGGTATCTACGCGTACCTGGCCGTAGGTAGCAGCCGCAGCTACGAAGAACATTACCCACCGCAAGACGGAAAACCCCATGAAAAAGCGATAGGATGTGGTAGTTTTTCCTGTCATATCTCTATTGTTATGGCGCCGCATGATACGCGTCGCTTTGTATTACTATAAGATCTTGTTACGCTTGGGTCCGCCGAAACCAAAATTCACCGATAGTACTGACAAAAGGGTTTCACCAGGGTCAAAAGCCTGCCTAAAAGTGCTGCCGAACTGGTAGTTCAGGGCGATATCAGTCGTTAACCGATACGTGATAGACGCTGAATATTGGAAATCGCTATCACTTCTTTTGACATACAGGGTTTCGCCACTTCCACTGGTGCCTGCCGCCTCCAGGGTCGAGGCACTGCGCCCGACCGCTTCCGCAGAAACCGAGAGTTTGTCAAACTCGGCCGACAGGGCGAATCCGTAGTCAAAATTATTCCGAAACACCTCGGTGCTAGGAAAATACCGGTCGAAATACCGGGTATTGTACCATTCATAACGAAGGACACCGGTCAGGGAGAAAGCTTCCAATTTCCCTCCAAACCGCCAGGAAGGCGCAACCCACAACGACTGGCGAGGCACCTGTGAGTAAGACGTTTCGTTGGTGGGGAAATTCAGGAAACTACCATAGGCGAAATCAATTCGCAGCCCCTCGCGTTTCAACATATAAGCTTTGAGGTCATCATAATGCGATCCGACAACCGTACGCACTATCTCCCGAAATGCGCTGACGAACGCCCGTTTGCCTTCCGGTGTCGCCTCCATTTCGAGTGTTTCAGCCTTTCTGTACGACTCCTCCATCACTTCGTCGGCAAAGGTCGCCACGTGGTATGTATCGAGCAACAATTGCCGGAACCGCGGTCGTATGTCATCCAACAACGCCTGTTTGGTCGTAGCATTGGAAGCCATCATGATGCCCCGTAACCCGGCCGTGATCGTCATGCCATCGCGCACCGACGTCAGCAGTGTCCGAATCGAATCCGCATCCCGTTGATTCCCGAAAAAAACAGACGTGCGAAATCCGAGGCCGAGTGCCTTGGTCGCCGTACTGTCACCCAACAGAAATTTCTGCGCTGTCGCGATTGAAAACGAGGCATTCCGCCATAGCTGCCGCCCCGCCGGACCTCCCGAAAGATACTCTTCAATGGTCAGTCCGTGGTTTTTCCACCAATACGGTGTGAACTCTAACGCGATATCATCGAATATGCCGACATCACCGTCTGCGTTTCGGAAACCGGTGTATAAGGCCGACTCCAACGCCCGCATCGATTTCGGTCGAAGCACCACATTGGGCTGCATCCCCAAAACGGCTGCCGCAGGCGAATCGGGCAACGCCAAGGGCTCACCCGGAATCGGTTTCGACTCCTGGGCCGTCGCAATAGCGCTGAGCATCAGCAAACCATACCAAAATTGTTTCATGAGAAAGTCAGGTCGATATTAATCGATACGTCCGCTGCCTCCGATTTCTGGTTAGAATGCACCAAAATTTCGGCACCGTCGAGGTCGAAGGCCAGTTTTATTTCGTCTTCTTCGGGTGCCGGATTGCGTACCTCAGTGGTGATATACACGGTAGCACCTTTGGGAATTATACCCAATGACACCACTCCGGCAGCATCGGCCGTTTTCGTTTGACCGGATGGAAGCGTGGCCGTTGTGACCGCAATATTGGCATCCGACAACAGCCGCACTTTAAGCGAACGGATACCGGTTCCTGCTGGTGTACTTATGGGGTAATTATAGTCTTTCATCGTAGACTATTTGGCCCTTACTTCGAAGTGCATCCAGTCGTAGTTTTTCTCCCATCCCAACGATACAAAATTATGGCGATAGAAAGCCGCGATCATCTTGCGGTATTCCGGACGGGCAAAACGTGCCGTCGCGCTGGTTTCTTTCAATTGGTTACGCTCAGGATCGAGGTCGATCGCCACGCCCCAACTGTGACGCGAATAATCGTCGCCGCCGCGCATTTTACGGAAGTTGAAGCAGCCGCCATACAGATCGATGCCCAACTCCTGTATCTTCGGCAGCCCATAGTCTTTTAGGATGTCGGCGAATACTTTCTTAAGATCCTCCGCTACAAGTTTATGACACGTGATCGACTTCACCGAGCTTTTCGTATCCCAGGCCAAACGCATCGGATAGGGCAACTCAATCTTTACGAGGTAGTCAGAACCGTCTTCGTCGGGCTTGCCAAAACGTTGTACCAGTTCGGGCGTCGTGATCATTCGGCCTGCTTTCTGGATGGTGACGTCATTTGATGGCGGCGTTACCGGATCAGGCAATACACCGATGACTTCCACTCCACCACCCCAATAGTATTGTCCGTCACGATCGCGGTACCATTTTCCCAGGTCGCTGCGGACGTCGGTTACTTCAATACCCTCGAAGGTGAACCCTTTCGTTAC
>DATGXZ010000470.1:0-2413 GCA_035298445.1 Flavobacterium sp. | reverse complement strand
GTATGTCGTTCGGCGTTGCTTTTCCACTGCCAATGGTCACAAGGGTCCCGACGATGGCCCGTACCATATTTCGGAGGAAGCGGTCGGCCGCAATCCGGAATACCAGTTCCGTGCCGTGCTGTTCCCATTTCGCTTCCGTGATCGCACATCGGAAGGAGGCCACATCGGTATCGACTTTTGAAAAACACTCGAAATCGTCGTATTCCATCAAAAGGGCAGCGGCTTCGTTCATGGCGTCCAGGTCGAGCGGAAGCGTATGCCGCCAGGCGAATTCCGTTGAAAACACGTCTTTTTGGGTCGCAATCCGGTATTCGTAGGTACGTTTGGTGGCATCGAAACGGGCATGTGCATCCGGTGCGACCTCATAAATGGCGTGAACCGCGATGTCGTTCGGCAGGAACGAATTCAACTTGTGTATCCATTTCGGGAGGTCTTCCAGTGCGTTCGCATCAAAGTGCGCGAACATTTCCGAAGCGTGTACCCCGGCATCCGTACGTCCGGCACCGGTAAGGGCAATCGGTTCGCCCAACAGCAGGGAAAACGCATGCTCCATCGTACCCTGCACCGTAACGGCATTGGGTTGCGACTGCCATCCGCGGTACTGCGTGCCTTTATAGGAAAATCTCGTGAAATAGCGCAAGTGAAGTCGGATTTTGGACGCACAAAGATACGGATTAATCACACGTGCGTCGCGGCGGAAGGGGGCACTTTCGCTATCTTGCAGCATACAAAAAACAGGTGAAAAAGATTCTTTTGTTATCGGATACGCACGGGCATATCGACGACACCATGCTAAAATACGGTGCCCAGGCCGATGAGATCTGGCACGCTGGCGATATCGGCGATCTTTCGGTGACCGACGCGCTCCGTGAAGTAGCGCCTCTCCGGGCGGTTTTTGGTAACATCGACGATGATAAGGCCCGACGGGAGTTCCCGCTGCACCAGCGTTTTTTCTGTGAGGAGGTCGACGTGTGGATCACGCACATCGGCGGGTATCCCGGACATTACAATCCTACCATCCGGAGCGAGTTGTACTTAAACCCGCCGCGGTTGTTCGTATGCGGACATTCGCACATCCTGCGGGTAATGAACGATCCAAAACTCGGACTACTGCACATGAACCCCGGCGCCATTGGCAAACACGGTTTCCATTCGGTGCGTACCATGCTGCGTTTTACCATCGAAGGGGCGGACATCCGGCAATTGGAGGTGATTGAGATGGAGAAGAGAGGGTAAAGGAGTCCCTGAGCTCCTGAGTGCCTTAGTCCCTTAGCAGGTAGGCTTCATGATGGAGTATGGATACAGCATCAATGGAGACAAAATACGCCCGATGTGACATTCAAAAGCCTTCAGACGTAAGCAATATACCGCAAGCAGTAGTGATTTACGCTCAGGCGCTCAGGGACTAAGGAGCTCAGGGACTAAGGGACTAAGGCACTCAGGAGCTCAGGAACTCCGATCCATCACCCCACCGCCGCTTTATACGTCGCCAACGCCTTTTCCCGCGCTTCTTTATGATCGACGAGGGGCTTAGGATAGCGGTCGGTGCCCCATTCAGGTACCCATTTCCGGATGTACCGCCGCTCGCTGTCAAACTTCTTGATCTGCTCTTCCGGGTTGAAAATGCGGAAGTAGGGTGCGGCGTCTACACCACTTCCGGCTGCCCATTGCCAGTTGCCCACGTTGCTGGCTTGTTCGTAATCGAGGAGTTTTTCCGCGAAATAGGCTTCCCCGCGGCGCCAGTCGATAAGGAGGTGTTTGCATAGGAAACTGGCGGTAATCATCCTGACGCGGTTGTGCATCCGGCCGGTGGCATTAAGTTCGCGCATGCCGGCGTCCACGATAGGGTAACCAGTGTTCCCTTCGCACCATTTCCGGAAATGCTCCTCATTTTTCTCCCAAGGCACCAGGTCGTAGCGCTCGCGAAAGGCTTTTTGGGGCGTATGGGGGAAATGCCAGAGTATTTGCATAAAGAACTCGCGCCAGATGAGTTCGTTTAGGAAGGTCTCCTGCCGCGAAGCGATGGCCTTTCGAACGATATCGCGTACTGAGACACTGCCAAAACGGAGATGGGGACCCAAACCGGACGTTCCGTCCACAGCCGGGAAATTGCGGCGGTCGGCATACCGGTCGATCAATTCTTCGGTAAGGGTAAAGTCGGGAACGCGGATAGGGGACGGGGCGAACCCGATGGCTTCTAATGACAAAAAGGGATAGGCATGCACCGCAAAACGATCCAAACCGGTATTTGATTCATACCGGGGAAGGGGCGTGGTCGCAAAAAGCTGTTTCCACTTGCGGGAGTAGGGGGTGTAGACGACATAGGGTGCGCCGTCGTCTTTTACAACTTCTGATTTTTCGAAAATGACCTGGTCCTTGCAGGTCTTGAAGCGCACGCCTTTCTCTTTCAATA
>DATGXZ010000469.1:0-3795 GCA_035298445.1 Flavobacterium sp. | reverse complement strand
GTTTATTATTGAAAGTTGGTTAATCTTAACGTGGTGCGTTACCGGTTGTTTGGGTTCCCATGTAATCCTGAACGGTACGGAATCCGATGTAGCTGCGGGCTGTATCCGCATATTCGAAGTCACGTGTGCTTACCGCCAGGTAGTAGGATACGTCTTTCCATGATCCACCGCGCACTACTTTACGCATGTTCTTCGTATCCGGTACATTCGGGTTCATGGTCGAAACGTACTCGTAAGCGCCCGGATCATAAGAAGAATCCGTCCATTCCGCTACGTTACCTGCCATGTTGTAGAGGTTGTAGCCATTCGGATCATACGATTCTGCTTCCACGGTATAAAGCGCACCGTCTGCTGCGTAATCGCCACGGTTTGGCTTGAAGTTTGCAAGGAAGCAACCACGGTCACTCTTCGCATATGGTCCACCCCATGGATAGGTCGCTGATGCCAATCCGCCGCGCGCTGCGTATTCCCACTCCGCTTCCGTTGGAAGACGGAACGAGTTGATCAGGTCGTGGTGTTTCTTCTTTGATTTGATGTATGCGTTTTTGTTAAGCGTTCTCCAGGCACAGAATGCTTTCGCCTGCTTCCAGTTTACACCCACTACAGGATACTCGCTGTAGGCCTGGTGCCAGAAGTAATCGTTGTGCATCGGCTCGTTGTACGAATACGCGAAGTCTTTGATCCAGACAGTAGTATCTGGGTACACTTCTGTTTTCTCTGTCTTGATGAAGTCGCTACGCTTGCCTTTCTTCGCTTTCGCTGCTGCCTGGATGTCCATCCAGGAATAACGGAACTGCAACTTCTTCACGTCGATGGTGCGAAGACCATTGTATGATTCTGATACCGGCAGGTACATAGAGTCCATTACCTCTACATAATATTCATCCGGGTACTTCGCCGTACTGGTCTGCAATTTTACTTTACGATTCAAACGACGTCCTGCATACGGATCATCATCCGTACCCTGGCTGTAGTAGTTCTCATACATATATTTATCGTACGGGGTCATCTTCTCCGGATCGGCGTTCGCAAACGCATAGTCCTGGATGCTTCCTCCCTTACCGCCTTTGGCCGTTCCGCCGGTAGCCGTTCCGCCACCTCCTACGTCTTCTGCCAAAATAGCCAATCTCACGCGGATGATCGAGTCTTTTACCCATTCCACGAACTGTCGGTATTCGCTGTTAGTGATTTCCGTTTCATCCATATAAAAAGAACGAACGGTCACGGTCTTGGTAGGTGCATCACCGATATTCGCGAGGTCATCGTCTGACTTACCCATGATGAACGCACCGCCGGGTACCAGCGTCATTCCGTAGGGCTTCTCAGGATGCCATTTCTTTCCTTTCACACCGACCAGTTCTCCTTTGTCACTCGAACCGCAGCTGAACAACAGTGATGAAAGTGCTGCAAATGCAATGAGCTTCTTCATATAGAAATTAGGGTTATAAAGTATTCTTAAATTTAAGGGCGTAAACCTATTTATTATTTTTTACAAAAGCAATTTTTTTACTCACAAAAAGCCGGAAATCTGTGAAATCGATAGCGTAAATGCAAGTTTCTTGCTTTTAATTTCATGATTCACAGGATACTTTTTCGTTGCGCTTTCCACCATCGCTTCGGAATCTCTCCTTTTACGGCTTCCAGATAGTCTTCATGTGAACACGGTAATAACGTATTCCTTTTTAATTTATTATTAACATGTGGTATTTCGATCCACCAACGTTCCGTACGGTCGCTCTTGTAAAACACCAACTCCTCCTCTTCCATGGGCACGATGTACTTCAGGTACTGCTCCCGACTACCGAAGGGATACTCGTTGGACCGGTAGTGATATCCCTCCAGGAAATACCAGATAATCTGCGCGGCCAACGGAGCCTCATTGGGGGAACTGTTCTGGTTGAAAATACCAAACGCCGATACCTTATCGCTGATACCCGCATAGCGAGCCAGTGCACAGATTTCCTTGCCATTGAAACCGTTCGGGGTAAAAGTAAGCAAATTGCCCGAATCGCTGGATTTTATTGATGTTAAATCAAGGCTCACCAAATCGGCGTCGCGAAAGACCGGTTCGGCAATGGCGATGTTAGCTGTCACTTCCCCGAGTCGGAACTCGTCAAAGAACAATTTCTCGATCAGGTCGATTTCCTCCTGCGAGTTATAATAAGTCTGGTAACCGACATTACTATAGTTGAACAGGTTGTTCGGCTCTTCCATCACGATCTTCGACAGATACGAACTCGCGCTTACCGGATGGTCGGGCTTCCCGAAATCGAAGCGGCTGTCGATGCACACCAGGTTGACCATCTGTTCGAGGGTATCGTAGGCGCGGTAAAGTGCATATGTAATATCTTGGCTTCCGCCTACTACCACCGGGATGACCTGTTTCTTCAGCAACGAAGCGATGACTTCGCGAACGGCGTAATGGGTGTCTTCAATCGTATTTCCTTCGATGATGTCGCCCAGGTCGGCGATTGTTTCGAACCAATTCCCCGGATAAAGGCTATAGAGTTCCATCCGGATGGCATCAAGGTTCACCTCTTCATAGCTGTTCGCGCCCCGGGCATCCAATACGCCTACAATCGCAATCCGTACTTTAGACAGATCCGGAAAGTCGGTGGACGTATGCAATACTACCTTACTACCCAAATGCTGGGCCGACAGGTTGCGGATAAAACCTGTGATCTCGTCGTTCAGCGGTGAAAGGAAATCGAATTCCATTACTTCTTACGTGTCGTTTTGGCTTTGGCGGCGGTTTTCTTTGCCGGGGTTTTCTGGGCAATCAGTTCCTGTATCTGTTCAAGGGTGAGTTTCGACGCGTCGACGTCCTTTCCTAACTCAATCTTGATTTTGCCTTTCGTGATGACCGAACGTCCCCATCGGGCTTTCTCCACCACGATGCCTTCTGCCGGCCAGCTTGAAATGACTTTATCCTGGTCTTTCTGAAGTTTGTCTTCGATCAGGCTTTCGATGTCGGCCTGCGTCAAACGGTCAAAATCGTATTTTTTGCTGACGTTGATGAACATGCCGTTCCATTTGATGAACGGACCGAAGCGGCCCACGCCTTTTTGCACGGGATGCCCTTCGTATTCACCAATCGGTGCATCGGCCTTGAGTTTCTCATCAATGAAGGCTTGTGCCTGCGTGAGATCGACGTCGATCGGGTCGGTGCCTTTCGGCAAGGAGATGAAGGTGCTGCCGTGGCGTACGTATGGGCCATACCGCCCGTTGTTGACTTCCACTTCTTCTCCTTTGTAGATCCCCAGGTTCTTGGGGAGCAGAAAAAGGTTCAGGGCATCTTCCAACGCAATCGTACCGATATTCTGGTCGGCGCGCAGGCTGGCAAATTGCTTGTTTTCATCGTCGATATCACCGATCTGCACCATCGGGCCAAACTTGCCCAGTCGCACGCTGACGGGTTTCCCTGACGTGGGATCGGTACCCAGGATGCGCTCGCCGGTTTCGCGGTCGGCGTTGGCTACCACTTCCTCTACGTTTGGATGGAAATGGTTATAGAACTCCTGCATCATCTTCGACCAGTTGCGATTGCCTTCCGCGATCTCGTCGAAGTCTTCTTCAACGCGCGCCGTGAAATGGTAATCGAGGATGGTGCCGAAATTCTTCACCAGGAAGTCCGTGACGATGTTGCCAATGTCGGTGGGCACCAGTTTGCCTTTATCGGACCCGGTGGTTTCCTTGAGTGTCTTCTCTGAGACGCTGCCGTTGGCGAGAAGGAGTTGGGTGTACGGACGTTCTACGCCCTCCATATTTCCTTTCTCGACATAATTACGACCGATG
>DATGXZ010000468.1:0-2068 GCA_035298445.1 Flavobacterium sp. | reverse complement strand
GTACTTGAGATCGCCACCGATAAAGTCGATTCAGAAGTACCTTCGGAGGTGTCGGGTGTCTTGTCTGAAATCCTGTTCAACGAGAACGATGTGGTGAAAGTAGGCCAGACCCTGGCGTATATCGAAACCGCAGGCGGCGTGGCAGTAGAAGCTCCTTCACACGATATCCCGGCTGCGGCAGCAGCCGTCGAAAAAACGGTGGAAGCAGCCAAAGCGGTCGTTTCAACGCCCGATTTCGCAGGCTCCGATAAGTTCTATTCGCCTTTGGTGAAGAACATCGCCAAAGAAGAAGGCATTTCGGTAGCCGAACTCGATGGCATCGCCGGAACCGGCAAAGACGGTCGTGTAACCAAAACCGATATCCTCGACTATATCGCCAACCGCAAGTCAGGCGCTGTCGTACATCCAAAACCGGCAGATGCTGAGCTCAAACCGGCCGCCCCGGCTCCGGTAGAAGCGCCAAAAGCAGCCCAGGCGGTACCGGTATCAGTAAACGGCGGCGACGAGATCGTCGAAATGGACCGTATGCGGAAACTCATTTCGACCTACATGGTGCAGTCGGTACAGACCTCGGCCCACGTGCAGTCGTTCATTGAAGTGGATGTGACCAACATCGTCAAGTGGCGCGACAAAGTGAAGAATGCCTTCGAGAAACGCGAAGGCGAGAAACTGACCTTTACGCCCATCTTCATGGAAGCGGTCGCCAAAGCGCTCAAAGACTTCCCGATGATGAACATCTCGGTCGATGGCGAATACATCATCAAAAAGAAAAACATCAACCTCGGTATGGCCGCGGCCCTTCCGAACGGTAACCTGATTGTGCCGGTCATTAAAAATGCCGACCAACTCAACCTGGTAGGTATGGCGAAAGCGGTCAACGACCTGGGCAACCGCGCGAAGGCAGGCAAACTGAAACCAGATGATACACAAGGCGGTACGTATACCGTCACCAATGTCGGAACCTTCGGCAGCGTGTTCGGTACGCCGATCATCAACCAGCCGCAGGTGGGCATCCTCGCATTGGGCGCCATCCGCAAGGTGCCGGCCGTCATTGAAACTCCTGAAGGCGACTTCATCGGCATCCGCCAGAAGATGTTCCTGTCGCACAGCTACGACCATCGTGTGGTCGACGGTGCACTGGGTGGCAGCTTCGTCAAGCGCGTGGCCGACTACTTAGAGGCGTTCGATGTGAACCGCGATATTTAGAAGTTATGACCCGGACGCTGTTCCGGGTTTTTTTGTGGCTGACGGTGGCCTTTATAGGTAGATCGCAGCGCAAGAACGACTACCGTTGCGAGCGGAGCGCCCAATGCGAAATACAGCCCGAATAGTTTCAATAAAACCACGGATACCACCCCACACACCACAAAGGCCAGCATCTGCCGCCACGCCCGTTGCGGTTGCCGGAGTGCTTTGCCGTCTTCGACGTACCCCAAAAAGGGAAGGAGGAAGGCCACGACACCGAGGAGGATGAAAATAAGCGGCATAGACCAAATATACGTCTTTTAGGCAACAACCGTCACGTAGAAGGGGTCGCGTGAGGGATTGAGGCAGTTGTCTGAGCCCGGCACGCAGCCTGCGGAGTGCCCGGCGAGTGCCGAAAGCCCGACGGCGCCAACTGCCAACTGCGAACCCGACCTGAATCATGATGGTGACTGCGACTGTGACTGCGACTGCGACTGAGAAGGCGCCGGCACGCCCAAAAATCCCTCCCGCTCACTATGAAACGCAATTTCCTCGTTATCTTTGCCCTTCCAAAACCGTTACAATGGAACTTCACCTCCACAGGCCCCTGTGTTTTTTCGATCTCGAGACTACGGGCGTCGACATCTGCAAAGACCGTATCGTCGAAATTTCGATTTTTAAGGTCTACCCAAACGGAAATAAGGAAAGTCGGACGTGGCTGGTGAACCCGACCATTCCGATTCCGCCGCAATGCACGGCCGTGCATGGCATTACCAATGAAAAGGTGGCCAATGAGCCGACGTTCAAGGAGATTGGACCGCTAGTCTATAATATGATCAAGGATTCGGACCTGGCCGGGTTCAACTCCGACCGTTTTGATATT
>DATGXZ010000467.1:0-9607 GCA_035298445.1 Flavobacterium sp. | reverse complement strand
CCGGTTCCGGGCGGCTTTTTTCCGTTCCGAGACCAGGCGACCGACGTAGTACGCCCATTTTTTGGCCGCGGCCCTTTCCCGCCGGTCGACCCTGACGCGAAGTTGCCGGTCATCCAACACCAGGATAACGCGATAAACCACAATGCGAAGGGTGGCGGCGGCAATGAAGGCCAGAAGCGAGAGAAAGAGCAGTGCGAGCAACAGCCAAACCGGCGGCGGGCCGACCAGTAGGCTACCTGCCATCCCCAGGCCTAGTAAAGCCAGGCCGATGTTGGGGATGCGATTCCGACTTCGCAGCACCCGCACCTTCCTGATCGAAGCCAGCGCGACCGGAGCCGCCGACGGGAAGGCGTAGATGACCACGCTATCATCGAACACCTGTCCGAAGGCGTTGGCAAAACGCGGCCGTCGGGTGTCTTCCTGGCGAAACCCCATCCTGACTTCACGTCCGGGGGTAAACTGCACCTCGGTATTTTCCATAGTAGTCCGTTTTATTTCGCGACCTGGCAGGAGGTAATGAAAGCCCTGTACGGAAAAAGTTTACACTTAAAATAGAGCAATGTGGGCGTACAGGGACTTTCACCAACCAACAGGCACCTTTGCCGTTTCTACGGTATCGGTTCGTTTTTCGTAGCTGGAGAGATCGCAGAGAGACCTGGCCGGAGATGTTGGCCGTCATACCGGCCAACCAAAAAACGGCCGCCCCCACATGCGGGCCGTCCTGGTGAAGAATTTAAAAACAATCCCCTGTGGGAGGGAACAGGGCGGGCCGAACGAATAACCGTTGCCAACCGCCCGTATACCGGCGGATGCGTGTCGCCCCTTTCGACCACGACAGGCACGCTCACTAACCTATGCCCGTCATGGCCCGAAACAGGAGACAAAGAGAAGAAGTCCGGCTCCCCGACCCGATCCGAGGGATCGGGTCCCCACGGGGAGCAGCGAAACGCCTATGCGCTACAGGGGAACGCTTCGCAGAAATCATCTCCATTTCTTTCACCAACGGATGGCGCGGAAAGGATGTCTTACCTGATAGTGGCCAAATGTTGGCGGAAACAAAGCTAACCGGAGGGAACAAGTGAAGACACCCGAAAAAGGACCTATAGTACCGATAAGCGACTTTATCGGCATGCCGCTTGCGGCTCGGGCTTTGATAACGTGCGTTCGATTCCTCCATCCTGACTTCACGCTTATATCGAACTCACGTTAGATACCAAAAAAAGAAGCCCGGCGACTTCACTCCGGGCTTATCCACATCATTCAGGAACCTGCTTCTTTTTCCGGTAGATATCAGATGTTATACCCATTATCTTCTTGAAGGCCGAATTGAAGTTGCTGTAACTGTGGAATCCCAGTTCGAAGGCGATATCGGCGGAGGATAAGTCGGTCTCTTCCAGCAAGACACATGCCCTTTCGACTTTCCGGCGCAGGATGTACTGGTAAGGCGTCATGCCCAGGTGCCTCGTGAACAACCGGATGAAGTGGGGCGTCTTCCAACGGGTCAGCGCGGCCACGTCGGCCAGTTCGATCTTCTCGGTGATGTTGTCGTTGATGTACTGTATCGTCTCACGTATACGGAAGGGCACATCGTCCTCCGGCTCCTTCCCTATCCTTTTGGGATCGATCGCGCGGTGCCGGGCATTATTCAGGACAATCGCCACCGTAGTGGTGATGTCGATGGGCTTGAACGGCTTGGCAATGAACCCGTCCGGACGGGTATCGCGTACTTCGTCGACCGTTATCCGGTCGGTATTGGAGGTAATGTAGACGTAAGGTATCCTGTCGGACGCCAGAAGGTATCGCCCGAGCCTGAGGCCGTCTTTATCCTGGTTCAGGTTGATGTCGATGAGCACCAGGTCGGGATTCCGTTCCTCTATAATGCGTATGGCCTTGTCGGAGGAACGTATCCCGATGATTACTTCATAATCTTCCGCCTCCAGTATCTGCTTGATGTCGTGGGCGATGATGATCTCGTCCTCGACCACCAGTATCAATTGCTTTGTTGTTTCCATAATAAAATCTATGCGGCTTCTTCTTTAAAAAACAAATCATAGGTGGTGCCGGGCCCTTCGCCTATCGAAAGGTGGCCGTCGAGCTGCATCGTCAACAGCCGGACAAGTTCCAGGCCGAACGACCGCTCCTTGCCCGACGCGACACAGCCGGTACCGTTGTCCGAAAACCGCAAAAGGAAGGCACCATCGGGTTCCTCCCGGACGCGGATAACAATACGTGGCGCGGGGACGTCACGGAATGCGTGTTTCATGGCATTGCACAGCAACTCATTGACGATGAGACCAAGTGGGATTGCGGTCTGGATATCGAAATAGAGATCCTGCGCATGGACCTCAAAGCGGATCCGCTCGCTTTCGGGACCGAAACTGTCGCGTGAGGCCGAAACGAGGTTCTCGAGATAGTGCTGGAAATCGACCCGTACCAGGTCGTCCGACTGGTAAAGATGCTGGTGGATAAGGGCCATGGATACGATGCGCCCACGGCCTTTTTCCAGGAAGCCTTCGATATCATCCTGACCGGATTCGCGCGCCTGGATGTTCAGCAGGCTGATCACCAACTGCAGGTTGTTCTTCACCCGGTGGTGTATCTCCCTCAACAGCAGGTTCTTTTCACGCAACGAGGCCTCGATCAGCGCATTCTTATGGCGGACACGGGCGGCGTTTCGCCGGCTATTTACCAAGGCCCAGGAGATGCCCCCGGCCAGCAGGACCAGGAAGCCGGCGGCACCATAGGTGACGATCAGGTTGCGTTGCTGGCCGGCAATCTTTAATTTGTCCTTTTGCCTGCGGATCGTCAGGTCCTTAAGCTGCAGGTTCTTATCGGTCAGTTCAAACTGGGCCTGTAGCTTTGCGATCCTGTCTTTCTTCTCTTTCTCATTCCATTCCTGTTTCGTGGACATATACACGTAAAGGTTTTTATACGCTTCGGTGAAATCGCCCATAAGAGAGTCAGCCGAGGCAGCCGCCCGGTAGCTTCCGAGGAAGGGCGACCCCAAATGCTGCCGGATTTCGCTGATATCGACCTTATGTTGAACTGCCCTTGACAACCGCGTGTAATAAGCCGCCTTCCGGTAGTTTCCTTTAACATAGCTGCAGTATCGGGCCATGTTATACAGTTCAGGTTCATACGTGATTATGGTATCCTTGCGCAGAAAGCCGATCGCCTGTTCGCTTAACCTGAGGCAATCTGCGTACCGCCTGGTATGATAATAGGTGACAGCGAGATTATGGGCGACATTTCCACACTGTATATCAAAACCGTTTTCGATTCCGATCCGTAGTGCTTTCAAAAGATAGGGCTGGGCTTTTTCGTATTGCCCCAGAAGCACCTGGATTTCGCCCACAGCGCTCCACATTGCCATTCGGTCGCCAGGACCCAGGGTAATGCGCTTCTGTATATCGACGCATAAGAGCGCGTAGCGGAGAGCCTCTTTATAATCTCCCGATATCTGGTAGACCGTACTCAGTCGGTTATAACAGGCCAAAAGAAAACGGGGGTTGTCGATTTTCCGGAAGAATAAGAGGGCTTTCCTGAGATGTCGTATGGCGAGGTCGAGGTTTGCTTCCCGTTCGGTATCCGACAGGATGACATACATGATGCCCTTTTCCTCTTCGTATCCGGTGGCCGTCGCAACAAAACCCAGGCTCGAAAAAGCCACTTTTTTTGCCTCTTCTTCCTTAGATTGTTTGATGTAGGCCTGTGCCACGATACCGGATGATTGCAGGTAACCCGCCGTATCACGCGTTTTTCGGAATATCTCGCGCGCTGTGAGGGCATGCCTTACGATAGTGGGTGTGTCGTCAAGGAACGACAGGTAATGCACACAATTGAGATGGTATTTTGCGATACCTTCCTTGTAGTTCTTTTTGCGTGAAACCGATAGCAGTCGCTCGTTGTATTCCTGTGATCGTTCGATATCGGAGTCGAGGTAAAGGTGACTCAGCTGGTCATAGATATTCGCTATGGCCTTGGGGCTTTGCTCATGCCTCAAAACGGCCATGAGACTGTCTATGGCCTTGTCTTGTTTTTGTTGTGGGTAGACTGCCGACATATAAAGACAAAACACCGCCATGACGACGACCCTTATCATTTTCGACTCACCAGGTCTACGTCCTCGGGGCGCATGTGCCCTATCCTGGCCTATTTCACTGCCGTTTACTTCCATCCCGGCTTTTCTCTTACTCATATTTACTTATGGGGCTTCATTAAAAAAAAATGGGTGATGCCGGGCCCTTCGCCTGCAGTTCGTCGGCGATGAGGCCAGGCTGTTCGTGGCTTGGATATCGAAATGGAGGCTCCCGCGCATGGACCTCGAAGCGGCGGCGCTCGCCTTCGGGGCCGGAACTATCACGTGACGCATAGGCATCCTTGTCTTTTAGGTAACGACAATCCGGGATGCTATAGGCATGCTGCAACCAGAGCGAAATCCGGTAAGACGATTCAGAACGGGCAAGGCCTTTCCCGTTGACAGGTATATATAACGCACCCCATTCACCAAGAGGCAATCCCGTCAGGGTGTTGTGCCCGTCGCGGGCTAAAAGGCTACTGAGGCTGCCGTTCTTATGCCTGCCATTGGACAAGGCGGAGCCATCCATCATCCAGCAGGCGAAAAAAAACGTGATAATGGGCTTCATGTTTCTTTCCAATTACAATATGTCCAATCCGTATTGCATACAACAGTCTGTCGGGGCGAAAAACATCGCACCGTCCGACGGTTTCTTCCGAAATCGAACCATTACTCCTCCTATCCCTTTTTTGGGATCATGCGCATAGGGGGTAACCGTAAGGATGGGGCCGTCCGTGGGAGTCGGGCCTGGCATCCGGCATCGATCTGTGTATGTCCTGAAAACGGGCATTACGCCCGCCCTAAATGTATATAAATGTACATAAATATCCATCGTATAGGCACGTTGGACGGAAAAATTCCCCGAGCGCGAAACGATCCACGAGCCACTCTGTACAATACCCAAAAAAAAAGTCGATTTTCGATAGTATGGGTCTATAAACAGTTGTCATTCCTGCCGCGTGGTCGCGTACTTGCGGAACTAAACGGATGCACCCCTCGACGACTTCTTTCCGACGGGACTGGATTTGCGAAGGGGCGACTACATGCAATATGAATATGGAACCCCTTACCATTGCCCCTCCTGAACCAATCGTGGTCGTGGACGCCACCGTAGGGACCTACCGCCTGCCAACCTATCCGTCATCCGCAAACGACGACGCCTGCTCCCATCGGGCAGACGTTATCGAAGAGGTCCGGAGCGCCGTTTCCGGGTTACTGAAAGCCGGCTGTTTTTCCGCACCCGCCCTTGCCCGGCAATTGGGTTACAGCCAAATGACTCTGACACGCATGCTATTCCGCGTGTCGGGGAAGGGCATCATGGAGTTTGCCATGGATGTGCGCCTCGACCAGGCGATGGAATTGCTGAAATTGGGCACCCTTACCCTGGACGAAATCCAGGAGCGGGTCGGCATCCGCTCAACACCGTATTTTATCTTGCAGTTCCGGAACCGGTTTAGCCTAAGCCCCCAGAAATTCCGGCAACAACATGCACGCCTGAAACAAGACGGACGGCTTTCTCCTCAACCATAATCGACCGCAGCACCTCATACAACGAGTTTGGACCCCGCCCCGGGGCCCTTAAAACAAGTTGGGTAGGCTATACGTTGCCCCAAGGCCTTGCTAGCAGGAGGAGGTGTGAGGTTGGAGGGGGTTGGGGTGGCACGTATCATTAAAATACACCCACTCCCGACCTATATACGACCTGACAACTAAAGGCGTTAGGTTTTTTTGTACTTTTCGTTCACCTACCACAAACTGAGTTTTAAAAAAACCAAACGTAGTACATCCTCAACGTTAACCGCATTTTCCGTTACCGAGGTACATCAACAATCGAAAAACGCGATACATGGCAAGAATCGTGACCATCCTCCTTCTGACTGCTTACCTGAGTGCGTCTGGCCTGTTTACGAAGGTGAATTTAAAACAAGAATCCGGGCAGTACTATGGTATAAAAAAAGAAAAGATCAAAAGAACCCCAACATACTTTATAGCAACGAGATAGAAGGTTCCGTCAACCCAGGCCAGTTTTGGAACAAACCCGAATACCATCCGGGAGGCTTAATGGATCCCTATAACGATTGATGACATCATAACCAGATGCTAAGTGGGTAAAATAAAAGTACGAATCATGAATTCAAACCCCGTCCTTCTCCTCGCCCTAGTCTTACTCGCCGCGTCCTGCCGCCACGAAACCCCTACCACCCCAACCACCGATACCGTTATCCATCCCAAGGTGATCACATCGGTCGACAACGCCGAAAACTGGTACGACCCGATTGTAGCGCACTACATCCAACAATCTGACCGTGAATTGATCAAAGCGCACCGTAAAAACGGCGACCAAATCGAATGGCTATTGGATAGCACCGAGCAAACCGATTCCACGCACTACTACATCTTCAACATCGGGCAGACCGTCACCGACGAGGGCCACACGAACCCGCGGTTTTCCTCCGACGGATGGATTTACGTCGACAGCCTGTCGAAAAAGGTCTATGAATACGATTTGCCGAATGACCAATTGGTATTGTGGACGAAATGAAACACTTGATAGCGTGATATGAAAGTACAGACCCTCCTATTCCTTGCCTTTTTGATCGTGGGTTGCAAAAACGACCCCACGCCCACCCGTACGGAGAAATCGGGCGCGCCCATCAAAGCCGCTTCCGCTACGCAAGGGCAAGATCCTGTTGCCGTGACCAAATCGTTCCTGGTGTGGTACCGTGACCACATGACACAATTGAACCAAATCGAAACCATCAGGGGCGGTATCGATCCGAATGGCGGTCCGGGTGAGGGTAATTACCATGTCGACTTCAAAGCCGTCGATCAGTATATCCAATTACTGAGAAGCAGCGGCTGCCTGTCGGAGCGCCTCCTGCAACGCGAGCGAAAAACCTTCGAGGAGGGCGAAAAGCACTTTGTAGCCGAGCCTGCAAACGATGGCCCACCCTATGGTTTTGAGTACGATCATTTCTTTATGACCCAAGAGGCCTTCGAAGACGATCTGGCCGATGTCGATTCAATCGACTTCACGGTACTACCCATGGGGGAAGGCCATGCACACGTAACGTTTTACCTGCCCCTTGCCGACATCCGGTATGCGTATTATGTGCGTAGGATCGATGCCGTTTGGATGATTGATACCATCACCCGGGTCGATCACTAGCAAGGTAGCTTCCGAAGTAGAGTTGATAGTTCCGTCGGGGTTTCCATTGTCCTATCTTGCCGCCCAATACCTACAGGTTTTGAAAACCTTGCAGGTTATTGTGTCTGCCACCTTCCGGTCTTTCCGACTTTCGACTTTCGACTTTTTACTTTCGACTTTTTACTTCCTCCTCCACTGCCCACTGAATGGGATCCCTCCTGCGTCGGGATGACAAACGGGGCGTTTGGGTCAGTCGCAGAAAGGCCTTATGGTGAAGGTTCCCTTACCGCCCATTCTCTTCCGGTCTTCCGGCCTTTCCGACTTCCGTTTTCTGAACTTACATTAAAAACCTACAAGGTTTTGAAAACCTTGCAGGTTATCGCGTCCGCCACCTTCCGGTCTTTCCGTCTTTCCGACTTTCCGACTTTCCACTTTCCACTTTCCACTTTCGACTTTTGACTTCCGACTTTCCCCACTTTCCCCTACCTTTGCCATCCACAAATTTAAAAGCCATGATTTACAAGTTCCGCGTGATCCTGGATACCGAAGAAGACATCTTCCGCGACATCGCGATCGATGAAGAGGATACACTTGAGGATTTCCACAATACCATCGTCAATGCCTTTGGGTTCGACGGCACCGAAATGGCGTCGTTCTATACCTGCGACGATGCCTGGAACCAGGAGGATGAGATTCCGTTGTTCGACACCGGCGATACGCCCGGCGAGATGCGCACAATGGCCGATTACCGCCTCACCGACCTGCTCGACACCGACAGCACGAAGATCATCTATGTCTATGATTTCCTGAACATGTGGACGTTCCTGACGGAACTCGCCGCCATCGAAGAGCCGGAAACGGGCGAGCAATACCCGGCCGTGCTGTTCGCACACGGCGAGATGCCCGCACAGGCACCCGACAAGAACTTCGAAGCCGACGAGAACGAATTCGACTTTGCCGACGATGATTATGACGAAGACGACCTCGACATGCTCGACGAAGGCGGCAACTTTGAAGATTATGGGTTTGAGGAGAATTGGAACTAAGAAGCGCCTGAGCTGCTGAGTCCCTTAGTCCCTGAGCTATTGAGCGAGCCCATTACTAAAATTCGAACATTATTCTATTATTAAAATAACGCCGTTAGAGAACACCGATGCATACGTTCCTGCCATTCAGCTCAGGGACTCAGGTGCTCAGGTTCTCAGGCACTTCACGAGATGATCAACCTATTCAACGCCCACATCGAATCGCTATCCCTTCACCGCGTAGGGAATAAAAGCCGCAACGAAGCCCTTTTCCTCTCTGAGGAGACGTATACGCTGTCAGACGAGGTCATCCCGCTGATCAAGGAATACTTCTTTAAGCCCTTCCGGGAAAAGGAAGAGAACTACTACCAGTTTGCCCATGAGGTCGACCTCGATTACAACGAGATGTACCGTCTGGCATCGGAACTGTTCGCGAATCCGACGAACGCGCATGAGATTTCGAAGGAGATTACCAAGCACCTGTTTGAGCAGTCGAACCACCCGCACATCAAGAACGGCGATGTGTTTGTGGCGTATATCAACCACGTAACGATCGACAATACGCCGGTGGACGTGATTGGCGTGTTCAAAAGCGAGATCCAGGCCGACTTTTTGCAGTTGTCAGAGAATGGGAAGAACCTCGAAATGACGTTGCAGCAGGGTATCAACCTCTACCGTCTTGACAAAGGAGCGTTGATCTTCAACCACAAGAAAGAGGAAGGGTATAAAATCCTGACGGTCGACAGCAACCGCTATGACGCACGGTATTGGCTCGAGCATTTCCTTAATGTGGATGTGTTCCAGGATGAAAACTTCATCACCAAGAAATACCTGAAATTCTGCCAAGACTTCGCCAAGGATGTGGTATTGCCGGCGGAAGACAAGAAGGAGGAAGTGATGTTTATGAACCGCTCTGTCAATTACTTCGCCAAGAACGACAACTTCGAGGAAACCAACTTTCTGAATGAGGTGTTAGACAACCCGGACCTGATTCCGGAGTTCAAAAATTATAAGGTCGACAAAGGCGAGAAGTACTCGATTGAAGACGTTACCTCCTTCCCCATCGCGAACGCGGCGGTGTCGGATGCGCGCAAGAAAATCAAGAACGTGATCAACCTCGACACGAACATCCAGATCAAACTCGACTTCATCAACCCGGAAAGCGCGGAGAAATTCGTGGAAAAAGGCTGGGATGAAGAGAAGCAGATGTATTATTATCTGGTGTATTTCAATAAGGAGCAGAAATCGTAGAAGGGGTGAGTTGAGGGTTCTTGGTTCTTAGTTCATGGTTCTTAGTTCATAGTTGAAGGCTGAGGGTTTCCGTTTCTAGGGGATTCTTATTGATTAATGATACCC
>DATGXZ010000466.1:0-9197 GCA_035298445.1 Flavobacterium sp. | reverse complement strand
GTGGTATCCGGAACAGGCGTTGTTTTCATGGAACAACCCGTTTCAAAAGGCGATATCTTCCGTATGTGCCAAACCAAAGACGCCCCGATCCGCGACTGGGTAAAACTGGCCGTGAACCGCGCGCGTTTGTCGGGCACGCCTGCCCTTTTCTGGCTTGACGGGCAACGCGCCCATGACCGGGAGTTGATTACGAAAGTACAGACGTACTTAAAAGAATACGATACAAACGGACTTGATATCCGAATCCTTGATCCGATTGAGGCGACAAAGGTGTCACTGGAGCGTATCCGTAAAGGTGAAGACACGATTTCGGTGACCGGAAACGTATTGCGTGACTACCTGACCGACCTCTTCCCTATCCTTGAACTGGGAACATCGGCCAAGATGCTGTCAATCGTGCCCTTAATGAATGGCGGTGGCCTTTTCGAAACCGGTGCGGGAGGATCAGCCCCTAAACACGTAGAGCAATTCGTGGAGGAAGGATACCTCCGTTGGGATTCGCTGGGCGAGTTCCTGGCACTTGGCGTCTCGCTTGAACATTTGGGACAGACACAGCAGAACCCGAAAGCGATGGTACTTTCGGAAACCCTTGACGCAGCGACTGAAAAATTCCTTGAAAACGACAAATCACCGGCACGAAAAGTCGGGCAGATTGATAACCGCGGTTCGCACTTTTACCTGGCCCTTTACTGGGCGCAGGCGTTGGCATCGCAGGACAAGGATGTCGAATTGAAAGCCACTTTTGCACCTATCGCAGCGGCTCTTACGGAAAACGAAGGGAAAATCGATGCCGAATTGATTGGAGCACAGGGTTCCCGGCAGGAAATCGGGGGGTATTATCGTCCGGATGAACAGCGTACTACTGCAGCGATGCGACCAAGTGCCACGCTCAACTCGATTTTGGCGCAGTTGGTATAACACAAAATTAACATCGCGACTAAAAAAGCAGCGGGTTGACGTACTTACCTTTGCGCATCGATTTACTACCCTAACTCATGCGATCATTCAAAAGTAGTTGCGGATGGCTGTTCCTTTTTGTATCACTATCCAGCTTCGCACAGCAAAAGTACACCCTATCCGGTACCGTCACAGATGCTGCTTCCAAAGAAACACTCATCGGGGCCAGCCTGTACGTCTCTGAGACGAAGTCGGGCATTACGACCAACGAGTACGGTTTCTATTCCCTAACCTTACCTGCGGGCACCTACCATCTGGTTGTCAGCTATCTCGGCTATCCAAGTATGGAAAAGACCGTAGAGTTGACCTCGGATGTGAAACTCGACATCGAAGTCACGTCGGAGCAGCAGGAATTACAGGAAGTCACCATAAATTCCAACAGCACGCGTACGGATATACGGCGTCCGGAAATTGGTGTCAACAAACTCAGCGTTCAGCAGATCAAGCGAATGCCGGTGGTGTTGGGCGAAACCGACATCCTGAAATCCATCCTTCAGTTACCCGGCGTTACCAATGCAGGCGAAGGAGCATCGGGTTTTAACGTACGCGGAGGCGCCGCTGACCAAAACCTCGTATTGCTTGACGAAGCGACGATTTACAATACTTCCCACCTTTTTGGCTTCTTCTCTGTTTTCAATACAGATGCTATCAAAGACCTTAAACTGTATAAAGGCGGAATTCCGGCACGTTATGGCGGACGGGTTTCCTCGGTGCTCGATATTTATCAAAAAGAAGGGAACCAGAATGAATTCCATGCCAACGGTGGTATCGGCCTTATCTCAAGCCGCCTACTCGCGGAAGGGCCCATCGAAAAAGGAAGGGGTTCGTTTCTCGCGGCCGGACGTGCTTCCTATGCCCACCTGTTCCTGAAAGCATCCGGTAATGCCAATTCGGCCTATTTCTATGACCTGAATACCAAACTCAGCTACCGTCTGAATAACAGTAATAACCTGTTTCTTTCCGGTTATTTCGGACGCGACGCCTTTGATATCAGTGACAACTTCAACAACCTGTACGGTAATGCAGTATTGAACCTCCGGTGGAACCACCTCTTCTCCGATCGGCTGTTCTCGAACCTTTCCCTTATTTACAGTGACTACTACTATGGCCTTACACTGAACTTTATCGGATTTCAATGGGATTCAGGCATACGCAACTACAACATAAAGTATGACTTTAAGTACTACCTGAACGAAAAAACGAAGTTGTCGTACGGATTGAACGCGATCTACCACGATTTCAATCCGGGAGAAATATCGCCTTCCGGCACCAATTCAGGCATCAATGCACGGGCACTGGAACACAAATATGCCGTGGAACCGGCGTTGTACCTGGAAGCAGAACAACAGTTGACCGACCGTTTGTCTGTGGATTATGGTCTGCGATGGAGTTTCTTTTATCGCATGGGTGCGCAAAACCTCAATCAGTACGCCGATAACCGCGCGGTCGTCTACAATCCGGAGTTGGGCATCTATGAGAAAGCCGACCCGATTGGCGTGCGCTATTATGGGACCGGCGACCGCATCAGCTCGTTTTCCAATGCGGAACCCCGTTTTGCCCTATCCTACCAACTTAATGACAACACGTCGATTAAGGCAGGCTACATCCGTATGGCGCAATACCTGCACCTGATTTCAAACAGTCAGTCGCCAACACCGCTTGATGTATGGGCACCGAGCGACCAATACCTGAAACCCCAATTACAGGATCAATGGTCGGTGGGCTACTTCCGAAACTTTGTCGAAAGTGACTATTCACTCGAAACCGAACTTTTCTATAAAACACTGCAAAACCGCGTCGATTATATCGATGGCGCCGATCTTATTGCCAATGAGGCCATCGAGCAGGTAGTGCTTCCTGGCAGCTCGAGAGCTTACGGTTGGGAAGTCATGCTGCGCAAGAACAGTGGAAGGCTGAACGGATGGATTGCCTACACCCTTTCCCGCTCTGAACAACGCACGCCCGGTCGTGACAGCAATGAACCCGGTATCAATAATGGCGAATGGTATAAGACGCCTTATGACAAACTGCACAACCTCGCCATCACGAGCTCATATAAATGGAACGAACGCTGGCAGTTTTCCGCCAACTTTACGCTACAGTCCGGACAACCCGTTACCTATCCGAACGGGCAATACGAGTACCAGGGTATCGTCGTTCCCAGTTATGGACTACGAAATGAAAACCGTCTTCCCGCCTACCACCACCTTGACGTCGCCGCAACGTATGTTCCGCGCAAACGTCCGGGACAAAAGTATGACCGCGAGTGGGTATTTGGTATCTACAACCTATACAACCGGATGAACGCCGCCTCAATCTCGTTCAGGCAAAATGAAGATACCGGCCGAAATGAGTCGGTGCGCCTCTCTATATTCGGGATTGTTCCCAGTGTTACCTTTAATTTCAAATTCTAATGTGTATGAAACGACTTTTCTTTTGCCTGGCACTCGCCGCACTGACGTTTTCATCCTGTGAAAAAGTAATCGATCTCGATCTTGATACGGCGCCCCCACGCCTGGTTATCGATGCCGCCCTTGAGTGGCAGAAAGGAACCGACGGCAGCGAACAACATATCCGCCTGACAACTACGGCGGGCTATTACGAAGAAACCGTCCCCACAGTGTCGGATGCGATAGTGACAGTGACAGCCAGTAGCGGCGCGAGCTTTAACTTTACGGAAGAAAATCCGGGCGATTATGTATGCCGCAACTTCGTGCCGGTATTGAACGAAACCTATACCCTTACGGTCATCAGTGGCGGCGACACCTATACCGCTACCGAAACACTCTTTCCCGTACCTGACATAGGTGAGATCGAACAGGAAAATGACGGTGGGTTCCTGGGCGACGAAATTGAAGTCCGTTTCTTCTACGAGGACGATCCTAACGCATTGAACTATTACATTGCGCGGTTTGACTCAGAAGTAATTCCCTATCCTGACTTTTTTGCGTATTCCGATGAGTTCTTCCAGGGTAACCGCACCTTTGAGTTTTTCAGCGATGAAGACCTTAAAGCCGGTGATGTTGTGAACTTCCGACTAGCCGGTGTATCGCGTCGTTGCCAGGAGTATATCCAAAAACTGGTTACCGTTGCCGGTAACAACCAAGGGCCTTTTGGAACGCCGCCCGCTACAGTACGCGGGAATTTGGTCAACACTACGGAACCGGAAAAGTATGCGCTAGGTTATTTCAGGGTATCCGAGGTCGACTCGGCAAGTTATACCGTCCAGTAACGAAAACAGGTCCGGATCGCGTAACTTTGTCATATGTCTTCCCACCACATCGTACGTGACGACCAGGAGCCGGCATTGATCATTGCCAACGGCGCGCCATGTAGTGATGAACTATTGGGCCAGTTGCTGGAATGGCAACCGTTGGTCATCGTATTGGACTCTGCTATCGAACGGGTGCTACCCCTGGGTATCAAAATCGATGTATTGCTGGGTGATTTTGACCGCGGATTTGATCCGGAAGCCTACCGGGAGCAACAGTATCCATTGGACATCGTCTACGCCCCCAATCAAGACAAAACTGACCTTGAAAAAGCGTTCGACTACTTGATCGACAGGGGGATTCCGGCGGCTAATGTCGTATGGGCTACCGGGAAGCGGGCAGACCATACCATCACCAATCTTACGAGTATCATCCAGTACCGAAACCGCTTGCACATCACCATCCTCGACGACCATTCGAAGGTGTTCATGCTCCCAAGAAGCTACCGGAAATGGTATCCGGAAGGTACCAACCTATCCTTGATTCCCATTGGCACGGTGACCGGCATCACCACCGACAACCTTGTATGGTCGCTGCAGAACGAAAGTCTTTCTATTGGCTATCGCACCGGAAGCAGCAACCGCGTCGCAAAAGACGGAATCGTCGCAATTGACCATATAGAAGGTGACTTACTGCTCATGGAATGTTACGACTGATTTCGTATCTTCGGGAAAAACGTCGTATGAAGATTTTTGCCCTTTTGCTGGTTGGCTTGATGGCCCTTCCCGTACATAGCCAGAAAACCGATACCGAACGAACGGAAGCGCTCAAAAAAGAGATTGTGAAAACCGAAGCTGCGTTTCGCGACCTGTTGAAAGCAAAGGGACCGGCCGTCGCCTTCTGGACGTACGCCGCACCGGACGCCGTCATCAAACGCGACAACGACTCGCTCATCAAAGGCCGGGATAACATCCGTAACTACTATGCGCGACCGTCGTTCCAAAAGGCAAACGTCGACTGGAAGCCCGATTTCGTCGAAGTGTCAGCAGATGGCACGATGGCCTATACCTATGGAAAATTCGTCTGGAAGTACAACGACAAGGACGGGAAACCTCAGTCGTATACCGGCGTGTTCCATACCGTATGGAGGCGGATGGCAGACGGCACCTGGAAGTACGTTTGGGATTGAGTTAAAGGGATAATTTAAAAAGAGCGTCCCGAATTTCATCAAAATGTTCCCACGGAATGAAGTGGTTGGCATTCTGGATGGTCATAACATTGAGCGTTCTCGCGTTCTCCAATTCCCTTCTCATAAACGCCACATTCTCATATGGCACCAGCGGATCCTCCGTGCCATGGATGATCAAAACGTGTGACGTGATGCTTTTGAGATGGGGTTGCAACCGATACAGATCTGTCTTCAACAGCCAAAGTTCATCGTTTGACATCCGCATCGCGCCGGGAATCAAATACCTTAAAGGCACCGTTGCAATAACCGGACGCCATCTTTCCGGATTCTCGGCATGTGGATCCACCGAACCCGACAGCACCACGACCTCTTCATACCGATCTGGATGTAACGACGCGATTTTCAGTACCATCGGTCCGCCCATCGAATGGCCAATCAACACGCACGGTTGGCCGTTGTCAAGTAGCGTGATCGCATTTGATAAACGGGCACTTTGGGTGGATAGGTTCTCGACGTCTCCGTAGTTGCTATCACCGAAACCCGGTCGGTCAAAGGCGACCATACGGTATTTCGAGAGCAACAGCGAATCGGTCAGATACGCCCCAAAGGCGGTCCAGCTGCCGGGTGAGCCGTGGATAAAATACAACGTCGGTTTGGAGGTATCGCCCGTCTCGATGTAGTGGATTTTGCGATCTCCGAACACCAGCGTGCTATCGCGATACGCGACGTGGCTCTTGGCAAAATAGGCCACTGTTTCCTTGTGCGAATACCGCATCGTCATACAGGACTGGCATACGATGACATACACTAAAAAGAGGAAGAGCGCCACATAGCGCTTACGGAACCTGCGTTTCTTTTCCATTGGGTACGAATTGACCTAAAATTACGTTATTTTTCCGCTGCAGGATTTGCCGAACGCATAAAAACCTATCTTTAAACTACAAATATTCCACATGCATACGCCCAGGATCGACATCGTCGAAAAGAAGCTTTTGTCTGACAATCACTACCGCCTTGAACGCATCACGTTCGACTATGAAAAACCCGACGGGACAGTCGAACGACAGTACCGTGAGGCGTATGACCGCGGCAACGGCGCCGCTATCCTTTTGTATAATGTTGCGAACCGCACCATCATCCTCACCCGTCAATTCCGGATGCCGACCTACCTGAACGGCAACCCAACCGGCATGATGATCGAAGCCTGCGCCGGTCTCCTGGAGGAAGACGATCCGGCCGAATGTATCCGCCGGGAAGCAATCGAAGAAACCGGCTATGAAGTGCGTGAAGTGCGAAAAGTCTATGAAACCTATATGTCACCCGGATCTGTAACCGAGATCCTCCATTTATTCATCGGCGAATACCTGCCGGAAATGAAAAAGGGAGACGGCGGTGGACTCGAATCCGAACACGAAAATATCGAAGTACTCGAGCTGCCCTTCCAACGCGCTATGGAGATGGTGGAGAACGGCGACATTCGTGATGCCAAAACCATCCTCCTACTGCAATACGCCGAGATGAAGAAACTATTTGACCAATAAGCCAAATTAAGAAAGTTCCAAACTCAACACTCCAAACTCAAAACTCAAAACTCCTTCTATGCGATTTCAAGTGGTTTCCGATTTCCAGCCCATGGGCGACCAACCGCAGGCGATTGCCTCATTGGCACGCGGTATCCGTGAAGGCGAGAAATACCAGACGTTATTGGGCGTTACGGGTTCTGGAAAAACGTTCACCATCGCCAATGTAGTGCAGGAAGTGCAGCGACCGACCCTCGTACTGGCCCATAACAAAACACTCGCTGCCCAGTTGTATTCGGAGTTCAAGCAGTTTTTCCCGAACAACGCCATTGAGTATTTCGTTTCCTACTACGACTACTACCAACCGGAAGCCTATATGCCGGTGACGGGTGTGTATATCGAAAAAGACCTCTCTATCAACGAAGAGTTGGAGAAAATGCGACTCAGCACCACCTCTTCCCTCCTATCCGGGCGACGCGACGTATTGGTTGTGGCATCGGTGTCGTGCCTGTATGGTATCGGCAACCCGGTCGAGTTCCAGAAAAATGTAATCTCGGTGCATAACGGGCAGATGGTCTCACGTACCAACCTGCTCCACCGACTCGTCCAGGCCCTGTATTCCAGAACAGACGCGGATTTCACGCCCGGACGTTTCCGCATCAAAGGCGATACGGTCGAAATCTTTCCGGGCTACGCCGATGAACCTTATCGCATCCACTTTTTCGGGGATGAGATTGAGGAAATCGAGGCTTTTGATCCGAAGACTTCTCTCGTCATCGAGAAATTTGACAAACTGAACATCTATCCGGCCAATATGTTTGTCACGTCTCCGGATGTCTTACAGCGGGCGATATGGGACATCCAACAGGATATGGTAAAACAGGTTGATTATTTCAAGTCCATCGGCAAACACCTCGAAGCCAAACGACTGGAAGAACGGACGACGTTTGACCTGGAGATGATCCGGGAACTTGGCTATTGTTCGGGCATCGAAAATTATTCGCGTTATCTCGACGGACGTCTTCCGGGAACACGGCCTTTCTGCCTTCTCGACTATTTCCCGAAAGACTTCCTGATGGTCGTCGACGAAAGCCACGTCACAGTGTCACAGGTGCATGCGATGTTCGGAGGCGATCGCAGCCGAAAGGAAAATTTGGTGGAATATGGCTTCCGCCTGCCGGCGGCGATGGACAACCGTCCGTTGAAATTCGAGGAGTTTGAAGCATTGCAGAACCAGGTGATTTATGTCTCAGCGACGCCTGCGGAATACGAATTGCAGAAATCGGAAGGGATTTATGTGGAACAGATCATCCGTCCGACCGGACTCCTCGACCCGGTCATTGAAGTGCGCCCCAGCCTCAACCAGATTGACGACCTGATAGATGAAATCCAGCAGCGGGCGGAAATCGACGAACGCACCCTGGTGACGACCCTGACCAAACGGATGGCGGAAGAACTCGCCAAATACCTGACCAAAGTAGGCATCCGCTGCCGCTACATCCACTCGGAAGTGGATACCCTCGAACGTATCGAAATCATGCAGGATTTACGAAAAGGACTATTCGACGTACTAATCGGAGTGAACCTGTTGCGGGAAGGACTCGACCTTCCGGAAGTGTCATTGGTAGCGATTCTCGATGCTGACAAAGAAGGCTTCCTTCGCAACAACCGCTCGCTTACGCAAACGATTGGTCGGGCCGCCCGTAACCTGAACGGCAAGGCCATTATGTATGCCGACAAAATCACCGACAGCATGCAGCGGACGATCGACGAGACCAACTATCGTCGGACAAAGCAGCTGAATTACAATGCTGAGCACAACATTACCCCGACCGCGCTCAACAAGAAACTCGACAACGTCTTCACGCGCTACAGCCTGGTCGACGCAGAACTGTCGCCTGAGAAAGCCGCAGCGGAACCCGTCGATATATATCGTTCAAAAGGCGATGTCGAAAAGCTCATCCGCGACAAACGGAAAGCGATGGAGAAAGCGGCCAAAGACCTCGATTTTATGCAGGCTGCCCGGCTTCGGGATGAAATCAAGAAGCTGCAGGGGCAACTGGAGGAATAGCAAAAAAGCTCCCAAACCGGGAGCTTTTTCACGAATTATAAGAAACCTATTGTATTAGCCGATCTCAATCGTACGCTTCGGCTTTGGCAATGACTCGAGACGTTTTGGCAGGGTCAGTTTCAATACACCCGCTTCATACGATGCCTCAATCTGATCGTCGCTCACCGATTTGGGAAGGGTGAACGAACGGCGGAAACTGCCATACGCAAACTCACGGCGCGTATAGCGTTCGTTGATCTCTTCATGCT
>DATGXZ010000465.1:0-2918 GCA_035298445.1 Flavobacterium sp. | reverse complement strand
TTGCGGTATGTCGACCAAATGATCGCCTCAGACGTTGGGCGTACGATAAGTTCTTCCTCTAACTTTGCGTTAGGGTCGACCATCAGTTTGCCCGGCTTGTCGGGATCGTTCTTGAGCCGGTAGTGGGTCACCACGGCGCATTCTTTCGCGAAGCCCTCGGCGTTCTTTTCCTCTGCCTCAAACATGCTCTTCGGAACGAACAGCGGGAAGTAGGCGTTGGTGTGTCCGGTTTCCTTGAACATCCTGTCCAGTTCCGCCTGCATTTTCTCCCAGATGGCATACCCGTATGGCTTGATGACCATGCAACCCTTCACGCCGGAATTTTCGGCGAGGTCGGCCTTGACCACCAGTTCGTTGTACCATTTCGAGTAATCCTCCGATCGCTTGGTGAGGTTCTTGCTCATAATCAATTCCGTGGGTCGTGAGTTTAACTTTAATTAACTAAAAAGTTTGGCAAAACTACTTATTTTTGTATTGTCCAACAATAAAAAAGCTATAGAGAAATGAAACCGAACCTTCTTATAAACAAAGGCCTCGTTGGCGGCCTCGCGGTGCTTGCCAGCCTGTTGGCCACGTCCTGTGCCTCGTATCAGGACAGCAACAGCAGCCAACGACGTGTGGCCCAAAACGATACGAATCAGCCTACTGCCGCGGGCATGCAATATCAGGACTATTTTGGCTCCCTGCGTGAAGATGCCCAGGTACTCACCGACGTAGATAACTATACCACCGTAAACGACTCGACCGTTGCCGTTGAAGACGCTTCCTATCGTGCCAATGGCGGATGGGGAAGCCAACCCGACAACGTTACCATCAACGTCTATGACAATTCATGGGGATGGAACTCCTGGTACGGCCCTGCATGGGGCTGGGGATGGGGTTGGAATTCCTGGTACGGACCCGGATGGGGCTGGGGTTGGAATGGCGGCTGGGGTTGGAACGGCGGATGGGGCTGGAACGCTGGCTGGGGCTGGAATGCTGGCTGGGGCTGGGGTGGTTGGTATGGCGGAGGCTACTATCCGTACGTATACGGCGGCTCCCGTTATTATAACCGCCCGTACTATGCTACCAACGGCGGACGTCGTGTATACACACAGCCTGGCGGACGCTACAGCGGTATTCGTGATTACAACACCGGCGGACGGCGGGTATATTCAACCGCATCCGGTCGTGGGGTAAGAACCTACAACAACGGTGGACGCTCCTACTCGACCTCAACAGGTGGTCGTTCGTATTCAACTTCGGGTGGTCGTTCGTACAACTCGTCTCCACGCTCCAATACCAATAGCACGTATACACCTTCACGCAGTTCGTCAGGTTCTACACGTTCCTACACACCTTCGTCTTCCGGTGGCCGTTCAGGCGGCGGTGGAAGCTACGGCGGTGGCGGTGGCGGCGGACGCTCAGGTGGCGGTGGCGGTCGACGTTAATCTATCAAACCTGTACTTCGGTGCAGGTTTTTCTTTTTAGTACCTATATCCCGGGAGGGTAATGGTGCAGCCCCGATCGCAGCGGAAAGCCCGGAGCCGGGCGCAGCTGGTTTTGGACGGCACGCAGGGCGACCGGAGGAAGCCCCTGCGGGACGCACCAAAACCGCTGCGGGCGGTGAGGACTTGCAGCGAAGAGCGGGAATTGCTGCCCTAAACATACAGACGCGCGCGAACCGACGCACCGATTGAAAATAAAGCGTACTTTTGCAGCCGCAAATCACGGTCATATGAGAACCAAGTCGTTAAAGAAAAACCGCATCAACGTTATCACGCTCGGATGCTCGAAGAATGTCTATGACAGCGAAGTGCTGATGGGGCAACTTCGGGCCAATGGAAAAGAGGTGACGCATGAGGCGCCGGAGAAAGAGGAAGGGAACATCATTGTGATCAACACCTGTGGTTTCATCGATAATGCAAAGGAGGAGTCGGTCAACACGATTTTGGCGTATGCCGATAAGAAAGACCGCGGCCTGGTAGACAAAGTGTTTGTCACCGGATGCCTGTCGGAGCGCTACCGCCCTGATCTCGAAAAGGAAATCCCGAATATCGACCAGTATTTCGGCACCACGGAACTGCCGTTGTTGCTGAAAGCCCTGGGTGCCGACTACAAACACGAATTGCTGGGCGAGCGACTGACGACGACGCCGAAAAACTACGCCTACCTGAAGATTGCCGAGGGATGTGACCGGCCGTGCAGTTTCTGCGCGATTCCGATCATGCGCGGAAAACACGTGTCGCAGCCGATTGAAAAGCTCGTGAAGGAAGCGGAAGGATTGGCGAAAAACGGCGTGAAAGAACTGATCCTGATTGCACAGGACCTGACCTATTACGGACTGGACCTGTATAAAAAACGGAACCTGGCCGAGCTGTTGGAAGCCTTGGTGAAAGTGGAGGGCATCGAATGGATCCGTTTGCATTACGCGTTCCCGAGCGGGTTTCCGATGGATGTGCTCGACCTGATGCGCCGCGAGCCAAAGATTTGCAACTACCTTGACATTCCGTTGCAGCATATTTCGGATAACATCCTGAAATCGATGCGCCGGGGGACAACGCAGGCGAAGACGACGCAATTGCTGCAGGACTTTAGGGCAGCCGTTCCGGGCATTGCGATCCGTACGACGCTTATTGTGGGATATCCGGGCGAAACGGAGGAAGATTTCCAGATACTGAAAGACTGGGTGAAGGAAATGCGCTTTGAGCGTTTGGGTTGTTTTACGTATTCGCACGAAGAAAATACCCATGCCTATTTGCTTGAGGACGATGTTCCGGCGGAGGTCAAACAGGCACGTGCCAACGACATTATGGAGGTGCAATCGGCTATCTCGTGGGAATTGAACCAGGAAAAGATCGGGAAGACCTTCCGTTGCATCATTGACCGCAAAGAAGGCGCGCATTTTGTGGGGCGTACCGAATTCGACAGTCCGGATG
>DATGXZ010000464.1:0-1573 GCA_035298445.1 Flavobacterium sp. | reverse complement strand
CTAGTGCAACTCTTTAAAATCGCCGAAGGGATAACGCTTGGTCACGATTTCCTCGGCCCCGATCGGATAAGCCAATACCAAAGGACCGTAGGTAAAATAATATCCATTTCCGTCGGCCTCTTCTGCCAGTGTGAATTTCGGATGCAGTTCAATCGCGATTTCCTGTTTTCCTTTCTTCACCTCGTACCGCCAGAAGGGCGATTCGGGCGGAAGGATGCGCGGGTCCCGGGAATCCTTGACCGTTGCCCATCCCGGCTTTCGGACAAGCAGCACAAAATCGGCGGCACTTTCGATGGTAAATAGGATGCGATTACCGTAGGGATACTCCGTCGTTTCGGTAATCCGGACTTTTTTTCCACCGAGTTCCGTCGTCAGTGTCGATGGGCCCAATAAGGACGCGACAAGCGTATCCTCCCCTTTTTTCATCCACATATACTGGACATAATACGGCGCAATCCGGCCGGCATTCGGCACACAACAGACGGCTGCTTCTTTATGGACGGGTGAATAGCGATAGCGGGTTTGTTTGGGATCCGATGTATCGCCATTCCGTCCTCCTGTCATTTCAAAGGAATTGTCTGTTTTGAGGTAGGCGATACCACAGCCCTCCGGATGCCGGGCACCCTGGGCCGCATTAAAGAACAAACGCTCGATGGCATCACCGTAAGACGTCTTGCCGGTTTTGGCAAACAGGCTTTCATAACTGTGCATCAGTTCCTGTAGCGAACAGTATTCATAGCCGCGTTCGGGCGCGGCTTTTCCATCTAAAATCCACTCGTCGCCGATGGGTGCACCGGTGACAGTGGTCGCTTTATCGATCTTGGCTTCAAACTGACGTAAGGCCGACAGCAGGTTTGGGTTGCCCGATGCGTAGGCCGCGGCTGCCAGCGAACGAAGCTGCTCATAGGTATGCACACCGTGTCCTTTCAACGGCAGCGCCGGATCCATCAATTTGGCATATTGACCGTCTTCGTTCAGTTTTTGAAGGGAAAAATCCCGGTAGAGAAATACGGCATAATCAAGGTACTTCCGTTCTTTGGTGTAGGAATACAATGTCTCGAGTACATCCGTGAACGTGAGTCCGTGCGACGTACCGCCCACATTCTCATTCTTCGAATAAAACGGATGGGACGTCGTCGGGAAACCGGCCATGGTGTTGTCGACCGCCTGGCGCACCGCATTTAGCACACGGGAATCATGTGTATAATCGTACCAGGCGAGAAGGCCACGCAAAAGGGTCGTCTTGGCCCATAACTCGCCATTCTCATTATCAAATTTATAGCGAAGATCGGCGTCGTAGATACCCAGGTAACCATCGGCGTCCTGGCTCGCGAGGATACGGTCAACATATGCCTGAGTCCGCTTCAGCTGGGTTTCGTCATCCAACAGGATGGCACTACGGATGAATCCGTCCCACCAATTCCCCTGCGTTTCGCTGTTCCACCACAGCAATTGTATCTGCCAGTCGCCTTCGTTCCCCAGTGCGCCCACATCTTTCGATTTGACCTTTCGGGAAAGCCGGTCGCGAACGAAGATGTCGTCTGCTACCACCAAATCGGGCGCCAGACTGTCG
>DATGXZ010000463.1:0-11313 GCA_035298445.1 Flavobacterium sp. | reverse complement strand
CTTCGTCTACGATAATTAAGCCGAGATGACGGAACGGCAGGAATAATGCAGAGCGTGCGCCAATGATAATCCGGGCTTTTGGACTTCCCTCTAACACCCGTTGCCACGCTTCTACCCGTTCGTTGTTGCTGAATCCGGAATGGAAGACCGTAACCTTCTCCCCAAAATGCCATCGAAGTCGCTCGACCAATTGTGTCGTTAATGCGATCTCGGGTAACAAATACAGTACCGACCGGTCTTCCTCAAGGAAACGCTCGATGAGTTGCACGTAGATTTCCGTCTTACCGGATGCTGTCACACCGTGTAAAAGCGTCACGTCATGCGACTGGAACGACACGCGGATAGCCTCAAATGCCTCCTGCTGCGCAACGCTCAACTCCAGACGGTCTTCGCGTACCGAGCCATCGAAAACCTGCCGATCCTGTTGAAGCTGGTAGCTTTCGAAAATCCCTTTTTCCACCAGACTTTTCAAGGCGACGGCACTGCCTGCCGCATGTTCCAACAAAAGGTTGACGGCAATAGGCTTCCGGTCGCGGGCTTTCAGTTGGAAATAGGACAAGACGAGATCACGCTGCTTGCGCGCATTTTTTAATTCCTCGAGCAGCGGTTGCAGGTTTTCCGGATCATCAAATGCCTCAGCCAAGCGGATATACCGAACGAGCTTGGGCTTATACGCATCCTGTATTTCCTCGCGCAACCGAACGAGGTTCTTCGCTAACATACCCTGCAAGACAGGAAAGACACGCTTCTTGTTAAGCAACGCCGATACTTCCCGAACCGACAAAGACGACTGACGGGTCAATGCCGCCTGTATCGCCTGTTCGTCGGGTGACAACGATAGGTCAGAATCGGCATCAGGAGCGGCCGACAAAAGCGTTTCGCTTTCCAATAGTAAGCCCGAAGGCATCGCACTGCGATAGACCTCACCTATCGTACACATATAATAAGACGCGATCCAGAACCAATGTGCGATCTGTATATCCGTAACGATCGGCTGTGTATCGAGTACTTGTTCGATGTCGCGTGCCTCATAAAGTGTCGGCGCATTGTCATGGGTTTCAATGACCAGTGCCGTGTAAATGCGCGTACGGCCAAACGGCACCGCTACCCTCATGCCGGGTTGCAATTCCGCATCGCCCGCTTTGTAGGTAAACGTCCGTGGTAACGCGAGTGGCAATATGACTTCAACGAAGCGCATGCTCAGTTGTCAGTGGTTTGCTTGCTCCGCCTGATCTTCTGCTTGTGTTCCTGGATGACATTATTGAGTTCAAAACCAAGCAACAGAATGGTGCAGTTGATCCAGATGTAAAACATGACGATGAGCAACGTCCCGATTGAGCCGTATAGTTCATTATAGCGGGAGAACCGTACTACCCAAATGCCAAAAAGATAGGACGTCATCCCGAAAAGGATGGTCGTAAAAACGGATCCTACGGAAATAAACGGACGTTTCTCCAATTGCTTGGTACCAAACTTGAACAATCCCGATGTTACAATCAATACCATCAGGATCAGGAAGGCGTAGCGTCCTAACTGCAACAGTGGAATTCGGTCGCTTACGACATCCTGGAGGCGGGTTTGCTGCACGAAAACCTCAAATACAAGAATGATACAAACCGTGACAATCAGCAGGATATTGAGCGAGAACGAAATTCCCAATGCTACGATATACTGGGGCAGAAACGGGCGCTTGGCATGGTTCGGAAGCGCGTTCTCAAAAGCGGTCAGTATGGCATTGACCCCATTCGCCTGCAGGAATATCGACAACAGGAAACCAGAAGACAACAAACTCCCGTAGCTGTGGTTGAGGATGTCATTGATGATACCCGATATCGCATCATACGTATTAGGTGGCACGCTGTCGGCTACAAACCGAAGAAAATCCTCCTGGAAGTGATCGATCGGAATGAACGGAATCAGGTTGAGGATGAATAGTGCGAAGGGAAACAACGCCATAAAAAAGCTGAACGCAATGGCTTTACTGCGGTTATTGACGGCACTACGTCCAAGTCCGACGATATAAATCTCGAGCAATTCATACAGCGTCAGCCCCTCATAAAGGGTAATGCGATGCGCCCAACGCGCCACACTGCCAACTACCGGCCATTTGAAGATACGGTCGCGCGTGGTCATGCTCAGATCGCCTTGAGACTAAGGTCCATGTTGTAGACGGAGTGCGTCAACGCGCCCGATGAAATATAATTAACGCCGCATTCGGCATAGGCGCGTATCGTCTTTTCGTTGATATTGCCGGACGATTCGCTTTGGCATTGGTTCCCGATCAACCGTACGGCCTGACGGGTGGTTTCGTAATCAAAGTTGTCCAAAAGAATACGATGGATACCCGGGCTTTTTAGGATCTCCTCTACCTCTGCCAGGTTCCGCGCCTCGACGATGATCTTCAGGTCCAATTGATGCTGTGCGAGAAACTCCTGCGTTTTACGGATGGCCTGTGTAATACCACCGGCAAAATCGTTGTGGTTGTCTTTCAGCATGATCATGTCATAAAGCGCAAACCGATGGTTTTCACCTCCGCCAATGGTGACGGCCCACTTCTCGGCTGCACGAAAACCGGGTGTCGTTTTACGGGTATCGAGTATCTGCGTGCCGGTTCCCTCGAGCAACGAAACGAAATAACGCGTTTTGGTTGCGATCGCACTCATACGTTGCATCGAGTTCAACACCGTCCGTTCAGCCTTGAGTATAGACTGCGAACGACCGGAAACGTGGAACACGACATCGCCTTTTCGAACCGTGGTACCGTCTTCGATAAACGTCTCTACCACCATTTCCGGATCGACTTTCTGGAAAATCATCCGCGCAAAGGCTACCCCCGCGATTACGCCGTCTTCCTTCACCAATAACTTCGCTTTTCCCATGGCATCGTATGGGATACAGGCCAGGGAACTGTAGTCGCCCGGGCCTACGTCTTCTCTAAGGGCGTTCTCGATGATAAGCGAAAGTTCATGGCGGAAATCGGCTTCAGGGATCATACACATTCTTTGAACCGCTAAATTAAAAAACCCCCATGGATTTCCAGCTGCGGTTTTCCCGTAATTTTCGGGCTTTCCTCAGCTTCCTTTTTACAAAATGTTTAACTTGCAGACCCTGCGAAAAGCGATGGTTTTTAACGGAATTAACGTATTTTCGCATGCTGCACCGACAGTGTATACAAGGCGCAGGCGAAAAACCGGTACATGAAACAGGAAGAAATCGAAACGGTCAGGAACTGGCTGTCATCCCCTAAGAAAATAGCCATTATACCCCACCGCAGTCCGGACGGCGATGCCATGGGTTCCACCCTCGGACTCTACCACTTCCTCCTGAAATTCGGCCACGACCCGCTGGTCGTCGTTCCTAATGAATTCCCTGATTTTCTGTCCTGGATGCCGGGCTCGGAAGCTACGGTCGTCTATGAGAAAGACCGCGAAAACGTATCGCGTCAACTGGAAAAGGCAGAACTGGTGTTTACACTCGACTTCAATGCCCTGCATCGTACGGGTGAAATGGAAACCGTACTGAAACGGCTGAAAGTGCCTTTCATCATGATTGACCATCACCAGCATCCGGAAGACTATGCCGCGGTTCGATATTCCGAAACCCGGTTTGGTTCGACCTGTGAGATGCTGTATAATTTCATTGGTTTTCTCGGGCACGAAGGCGACATCGACCATACCATCGCGACCTGTATTTACACCGGCATCATGACCGATTCGGGAAATTTCCGCTTTCCGTCTACCTCCTCTACCACACATCGCATCGCGGCTGACCTTATCGACAAAGGCGTTGACAACGCTCGTATCTACAGCCAGGTATACGACAGCAACTCATATGAACGTATGCAATTGGTCGGACGGGCCTTGCAGAACATGAAACTGATTCCTGAAAAGAAGACCTCCTATATTACCTTGTCGCAGGAAGAACTTGATACCTTCCGCTATATCAAAGGCGACACGGAGGGAGTGGTAAACTATGGATTGTCGGTAAAAGGCATTGTTTTTACTGCCATTTTCATTGAGCACCGCGACGAGAACATCATCAAGATTTCCTTCCGGTCGAAAGGTGATTTCGACGTAAACCGCTTTGCCCGCACCCATTTCAATGGGGGTGGCCATATCAACGCGGCCGGCGGGAAATCGAATGATTCGCTGGCAGAGACCGTCCGTCGTTTTGAGAAACTGGTGGCAGACATTGAGATACACGACTACGTATGAAAAAGAAACACATTATACTACTGATAACCGCCCTGGTCATAGCCGTAGGCTGCTCGCAACAGCAGGCGCGGCGGCCAGTGTCACACACCTCGGGGACCTTCATGCGCGAGTCGGTGGCACGCAACAAGAAACTCATTGCCGGGGAAGAAGCCGTCATCGATTCGATCATCCGGACTGACAAAGCACATCAATATACCGCTACTCCCAAGGGATATTGGTTTTATTACCTTGAGCGAAACACGACCGATACGCTTCGTCCGAGAAAAGGGGATGTGGCGGAATTCGACTACTCCATACAGGACCTGAAAGGAAATGTCATCTACTCAGAGGTCGAACTGCGGCCACAGACGTATATCGTCGATAAGCAAAACATCCTGATGGGCTTGCGCGACGGTATTAAGCAGATGCACAAAAACGAAAAAGTGGTGTTCCTCTTCCCGTCCCACCTCGGGTATGGGTATCGTGGCGACACCAAACGGATCGCGCCCAACACCCCGTTGATCGTGACCGTTACACTGAACGATTTTAAACCTGAAAACAAAACAAGTACTGATTGATGAGAAAACTATGGCTTCTGGCCCTTGGATGCCTATTCCTGGCCTCGTGTAAAGACGCACATTCGGATCTGCCTGACGGACTTTACGCCGAAATCAAGACCTCTAAAGGAGACATCATGGTGATGCTCGATTACGAGACGACGCCGGTCACGGTGGCGAATTTTGTATCGCTGGCAGAAGGAACGAACACTTTCGTAGACAAACGCTTCCGCGGAAAACCCTTCTACGACGGACTCAAGTGGCACCGTGTGGAACCGGGCTTCGTCATCCAGGGAGGTGACCCGCTCGGGAATGGATCCGGCGATGCGGGCTACAAATTCAAAGATGAAATTACGGATCTACGTCACGATTCTGCCGGAACACTGTCGATGGCGAATTCCGGACCAAACACCAACAGTTCACAGTTTTTCATTACCCATGCGGCCGCCGCGCACCTTGATGGCAAACACACTGTCTTCGGGCACGTAATCGGAAATGGAATGGACGTTGTCAATAAAATACAGGTCAACGACGTAATCACCTCCATCCGGATCATCCGCATTGGGGAAGCCGTAAAAAAATTCGACGCTCCTAAAGTATTCGGTGACTACTTCCGTTCGGAAGCCGACACCCGTAAGAAAGCGGACGCCGATGCACAAACGGAAAAACAAGCGTATATCAACGAGCACAAGGCGGTTATCGATGCGAAAAAAGCGTACCTCGACAGCTACCGACCAAAAGCCACAAAAACGGCTACCGGTTTTTCGTATGCCGTTGTTAAAAAAGGAACGGGTGGCAAATTGAAACCGGGCCAGAAGATAAAGGTAGTGTGCTCAGGCTACTTCCCTGACGGCATCCTGTTCTGGACCACCCAGGCCGACATTGCCAAAGCGTATGGAAAACTCGATCCGGGGCAGGCGGCGCAAAACGGCTACCAACCGATCGACTGGAGCTACGGCCAACGCACCGGGATGATTCAGGGGTTCATCGAAGGACTCGACCAGGCATCGTTGGGCGACAAAGTCATTTGGTACATCCCGTCGATACTGGCGTATGGAGAGGCAGGCCGTCCACCGGTCATCCCATCGAATGCCGACCTCGTCTTTGACATCGAAATACTTCCAAGCAAATAAAAAACCGAAATACCACATATGAAAACCAAACTCATTTGCCTGTTGTTGTTGACCTTATCGACAGGTGTTTTCGCCCAGGCCAAGAAAGCGTCTCCAAAGGCTGCCACGCAGGCGTCAACGGATGGCCTCTTCGCTGAAATTACGACTACCAAAGGAAATATTCTTCTCAAACTCGAATACGGAAAAACGCCCGTTACGGTCGCCAACTTCGTATCGTTGGCGGAAGGTAACAATCCGGCGGTGACCGACGCGAACTTAAAAGGAAAACCGTTTTACGACGGACTTAAATTCCATCGTGTGATTGCTGACTTCATGATCCAGGGTGGTGACCCCGCCGGCAACGGAAGTGGCGGCCCGGGTTATAAATTCAAAGACGAAATCACCGACCTGAAGCACAGCCGTCCTGGGACACTTTCAATGGCAAACGCCGGAGCCGGAACCAATGGCAGCCAGTTCTTCATCACCCATAAAGACACGCCATGGCTGGACGGAAAACATACCGTTTTCGGATATGTCGTTTCCGGACAGGATGTAGTTAACGCCATCGCGCAGAATGATCTCATTGCGAAGGTGACGATTATCCGTAAAGGTGCCGCGGCGAAAGCCTTCAATGCAGCGAAAGTTTTTGGCGACTATATGGCCACCCGCGACGAGCAGGAAGCCAAAGCGCGCAAGGAGAAGGAAGAAGCGGAAGCGGCAAAACGGAAAGCGTATGAGGCTCAATATGGTGCCGTCATCAGCGAGAAGAAAGCCTATTTTGACAAAGCGCGAGAAACAGCCACAGTGCTGCCAAGCGGCGTCGCCTACACCATCGTTAAGAAGGGCGCCGGAACCAAACCAGCCGACGGGCAGCAGGTATTTATCCATTATGCGGGTTATTTCAAAGACGGCCGCCTGTTCGACAGCAGCTATGCCGATGTGAACAGAGCCTTTGGCACCTTTGATGAAGCGCGTGCGAACGGAGGCGGTTATGCCCCCTTCCCTTTCCAGTATGGCAATAAAAAAGGGCTGATAGCCGGATTCATCGATGGTATCCAGAATATGGTGCTGGGCGATAAGGCGGTGGTATTCATCCCGTCTGCTTCCGGATATGGAGAGCGCGGCGCCGGTGACCGCATCCCGCCTAATACCGACCTGATCTTCGAAATTGAAATGCTTGAGAAAGCAGAATAAAAAAAAGTCCCTTCGGGGACTTTTTTATTGGAACTTCCAATCGAATTCGTCGGTCTTTTCGTTGATGGCAGCACCGGCCTCGACTTTTACCACTTCCCCGAATTCGGTTTGGATGACCAGCCAATGCTCTTCGTTGACAAAGTTTTCATAGGTGTCGAAAGCCTCTGTCGCCCATTTCGGGAAGCCGGCCTCCCGCATCGCAGGAAGCAGCTCCTCTTTGGTCAATCCGATTGGCTTTACACCGGCAAGCTCAACGTCCGGATGGGCGGTAATCACATACCCCAAACGAAAGTCCTCCTCTTCATAAAAAGAAAGGCGCAGCTTCGCGCTATCATACAAAAAGATCACGTTGCCGTCCTCATCGTTGAATTGGCGCGAGGGTACACCTTTGCGGGCAATTACATCTTCCTGTTTCATACCAAACAAAAGATCGTCGACTCCGAAAAAAGGGGTTAGTATCATAAAAGGTTGATTTTAGATTCCAGTACCGATTTGACACGATCCCGCCACTCGTCTTTCAAAATGCTCAGGATGATGCTGTCGCGCCGTCCACCATCAGCAGTAGGCATATTCGCCCTCAGGATGCCGTCTACCTGGCAACCAATACTTTTCATCGCGGCAATACTCCGGGCATTACGGGCGTCGGCACGAAACTCCACCCGTTCCATTCCCCATTCTTCAAAGGCATAGCGAAGAAGCAGGTACTTACAATTGCGGTTGACGTGGGTACCCTGAAAGGCGCTTCCATACCAGGTATACCCGAGCTGGACGGTTGCGAACGGAACGTTTATATCGTAAAAGCGTGTGCTTCCGGCGTAGCGGCCTGTTATTTTATCGAATACGATGAAGGGGAATTCCTGACCCGTTTCGCGCGCTCGAAGGGCGACATCCATATAGTGGCGTAATCCGTCGGCACCGGCTGCCCGCAAGAGCGAAAAATACCAGATTTCCGGTTCTGCCAGGGCAAAAGGCAACAGCAGTTCAAAATCGGATGCCTCTAACGGCCGTAGCAGTATCTTATCGTTTTCGAGAACCAGATCGCGGGGTATCATGCGTACTGAAAGTCTCCGTATTCACTCATGATGGTAAGTCGTTTAGGACCTGCTTCCACCCTGCCCACTACCTGCGCCGCAATGCCGAACGACTCGGAAATAGCGATGATATCCTGGGCAATCGCCGCTGGAACATAGAGTTCCATCCGGTGGCCACAGTTGAATACCTGGTACATCTCCTTCCAGTCAGTGCCAGATTGTTCCTGTATGAGTCTGAAAAGAGGCGGTACCGGAAACAGGTTGTCTTTTATTACATGGAGGTCGTCAATGAAATGGAGGATTTTCGTCTGCGCCCCACCGCTGCAATGTACCATGCCGTGGATATCGGTCGGGCGGAACCGCTCGAGTATCTTCCGGATGACCGGCGCATAGGTGCGTGTTGGGGATAATACCAGTTTTCCGGCATCAAGTGGACTTCCTTCCACCGCGTCCGTTAACCCCATCGTCCCGGAATAGACGAGAGATTCGGCAACGGCAGCGTCATAACTTTCCGGATAGGTTGTCGCCAGGTGTTTGGCAAAGACGTCGTGCCGGGCAGAGGTGAGTCCGTTACTTCCCATCCCTCCGTTATATGCTTTTTCGTATGTCGCCTGTCCGAAAGACGCAAGGCCCACAATCACATCCCCTTCCGAAATCCGGGCGTTGTCGATCACATCTTCCCGTTTCATGCGGGCCGTTACGGTCGAATCAACAATGATGGTCCGAACCAAATCGCCCACATCGGCTGTTTCACCACCTGTCGAATGGATGGTCACCCCGAAGTTTGCCAACTCCGCAATCAGCTCCTCCGTTCCGTTGATAATGGCGGAAATCACCTCTCCCGGAATCAGGTTTTTGTTACGTCCGATGGTAGAGGACAAAAGGATGTTATCGGTCACACCCACACACAAGAGGTCATCAAGGTTCATCACAAGGGCGTCCTGGGCAATGCCTTTCCAAACGGAAACGTCACCGGTTTCCTTCCAATACATGTAGGCCAGCGAAGACTTCGTGCCGGCTCCGTCCGCGTGCATCAGCAGGCAATAGTCGGGGTCGCCGGTAAGGTAATCAGGGACGATTTTACAGAAGGCTTTCGGGTATAGCCCTTTGTCGATATTCCGGATGGCGTTGTGTACATCCTCCTTTGAAGCCGACACGCCGCGTTGGGCATACCGCTTGCTGTTTTCGGAACTCATGATGTAGGTGTGTTGTGTGGCGCAAAGGTAGCGAAAAAACCGGGCGGGCCAAGGTCAGAGGAGTTCTTCGAGATCGAATCGGAAATCGAGGGTCTTATTGTCGCGTTCCACCTCTATCTCTACATGACGGCCTTCTTCTGACTTCAGTAATAGGTTTAATTCCTGGAGGGAGTATTGGTAGCTGTCGCGACCGTTGACCCGTTTGAGAAGGTCGCCTTTTCGGATGCCGGCCTTCTCCGCCGGTGAATCCTCTCGCACCGACACTACGACGTAAATGGGCTTGAGCGAGAAGCGATAGCTGACCTGTACTTCCTTCTCGCCAAAAGAAAGGTCGACCCGGTTTCCGGTCGAATTAGCGCGTTCCTGCACCATCTGATGCCCTGCGTGGTGCAGTGTGATGCCACTCATATTATAGGTGAAGGGCTCTGAAAACGAGCCGTTTCGTTTCAAATATAGTTTTTGCTGTTGGTAGTCGAAACAGACAGTGAAACGCTTCAGTATTTCGCCTCCTATGGAACCCACTCGTTGGTCGACCATCCTGACATGACGTACGGAAACCGTGTCGGGAAAAGCGGCAATCGGTCGTTTGAGCGAGAAATCCCGGAGTTGTAAAAGGGAAATCCTTGCTTTATCACCATAAATTTCTCCACTAAAACCACGGCCGAGGAAATCGTGCAGCCGTTTATCCGGAACCGTGATTTTTTTGTCCCGGGATGGAAAAAGCCAAACGGCGTCGCTATTTCCGGTATCAATGAGAAGTTTGGACGGGCGGACAACGGAATCAATACCGACAGCAACCGTCACATACGGCTTGGATTTTTCGATGGTCAGATCGACAACGACGAAATCCCGCAAGACTTTCCTCATATCGGTACGACTGCGATTGTATACGCGAAGCCGCTTTCGGGCGTAATCGATGGTCACCGGATGATCGCGAAAGAATCGGTATCCAATGATGCCATTGACCGGAACACCCAAGCTGGCGGAAAAATCGAATTGTTCGTCAAGAACGACATACAGCACCTGATTGGCACTTTTCATTCCTTTCAGTGTAATGGTATTCCCAACCGACTTCAGTCCCTCTACCGACTCCTCGCTGCCCAGGCCCCGAAGTTCGATCTTTTCAACATTGAACAACGGAAGTTCTTTTTCCTCAAGGCTAAAAAGGATGTTCTCTTCTACGCCGGTGTCCAACAAAAAGTCGAGTTGGGTGCCATTTACCGTAACCGGAACGATGATCAGGTTATTAACAAGGCGAAAGGGAATAGAAACTGATTTGCGGTTGCCCAAAAACGTAAAGGAATCTTGTGCCCCGCCGGAAAGACTTACGAAAAGCAAAGCAACGAGCAACCATCGTTTCATTTCTTTTTTCCTAAAAATACTAAATAATCGCCTATGAAATAGAAATACCGCATTTAGATAAGGGTTGCGTGACCGGATGCAAAAAAAGTTGCAATTTTGCAGTCGTAAAAACAGTCACATGCCAACCATATCAAGCAAAGGGCAGCACATGCCTGAATCGCCCATACGGAAGTTGGTGCCTTATGCCGAAGGAGCAAAGAAAAGAGGTACCAAAGTCTACCATTTGAATATTGGACAACCCGATATCCGGACGCCGGAAGGGGCTCTTGAAGCCATTCGGAACGTTCACCTTGAGGTACTCGAATACAGCCACTCGGCCGGTTTCGAAAGTTACCGCAAAAAGCTGGCGGCCTATTATACGGCCCACGGCCTGCCTGTTGATACGGCGGACATCATTATCACAACCGGTGGTTCGGAAGCATTGCTTTTTGCGATGGGAAGCACGATGGACGCGGGAGATGAAATCATTATTCCGGAGCCTTTCTATGCCAATTACAATGGATTTTCTACGGCATCGGGCGTCACAGTGGTGCCGGTCATCTCAACAATCGATACAGGATTTGCCCTTCCTCCAATCGCCGAATTCGAAAAATTGATCACGCCCCGCACAAAAGCAGTATTGATTTGTAACCCCGGGAATCCAACCGGTTACCTGTATTCAAAAGAAG
>DATGXZ010000462.1:0-7463 GCA_035298445.1 Flavobacterium sp. | reverse complement strand
GGGTATGACCGTTGAGGTGAACGGTGTGCCGATGAACCGTTTTTACGCCCTGCCATTGGAGTTCGAACGTATCAACTCGCTTGCCTTAAGCTGGACGCTGGTGCACCCGATCAATGAAGACAGTCCGTTGTATGGCTTCGTGGCGTCCGACTATGAAAGCATCGAAGGGGAGTTACTTGTTTATATAAAAGCTTTTGATGATATGTTCAGTACGGTGGTGGCGGCGCAAACTTCCTATACCTTCCAGGAAATCGTGTACGGCGCGAAGTTCGATATCATGTATACGGAAAGCGACGATAATATGACGACCATCCTGCATCTCGATCGTCTCGACCGGTTTTCAAAGGTCGACTTGTAACTACAGGTCGCTCTTTATTTCCATAAAAAAAGCCTCGCTTTATGGCGAGGCTTTTCTATTGTATCGGATTCCGATTAGTTCTTCACGAAGCGACGGGCGATGCTGTGACCGTTTCCGTCTTCTACGGTTACGATATACGCACCGGTTGCGAGTTGGCGTACATCGATGGTATTGTCGGTTACAACTGAGTGTTTCGCGATGGTTTTACCGCCCATGTCCACAATCTGTGCACGGGTGATGGTTGCACCTGATTTGGTGGTAAAACGCAGTTGGTCGGTTACCGGGTTTGGATACATCGAGAAACCGTCAACCAATGGGTTTTGGGTGCTCAGCGTTTCTCCTTCCGAAATAGTCAGCATGGTGTTGACGGAAGGGTTGCTGATGAGATCCACCAGTCCGGATGGCCAGATGACGACGATTTTGTCGATCACGTCATAGGTGCCGATACCAAAATGTACGTTCATCGACCCCATGAATTCAAAACCTTCGCCGCTGCGTACGTCGCGTATCTTTTTGCCGAAAGGACCTTCGATGATAAGACGCGCCCCGATGCCGTTGCGGTTGCTTGATACACCGTTAAGGGCTACTTTCAGCCAGTTGTTGCCATTTGGCACCGCATAGCGGATGGTGCTGTTGTTAAGGATGTCAAGGTAACCGTCGTTGTTGAGGTCACCTACGGCGCCGACCTGAAGACCGTTGTATGGCACCAGCGCAAAGGTCATATCGCCCTGGTTGAACATGATGCGGCCGGTTGCGCTCAAAACGTCAAGGTACCCATCGTTATCGAAATCATAGGCTACATAGTCACGGTTGGTCGTGTTGTCGGTGTCCCATCCGGAACCTACTGAAACGTCGCTGAAGGCCTCGTCGATCACTGTTGAATCGAGGTTATTTTTCATCAATTTTGACTTGACGTTGCCATTCGACCCGATCAGGATGTCCATATCGCCGTCGTTGTCAAAGTCTGCCACACAAGACGACCACGACTGGATAGGCTGCATATTCGTGCCTGCCAATGCGGAGATATTGGTGAACACACCATTTCCGTCATTACGGTGCATTTCGCATGGAGGTCCGGAACATTTAGAGATGAACATGTCGAGGTCACCGTCGTTGTCGAGGTCGCTCCAAAGAGAGGCGTAGTTACCGCCTGTCGGCCAGTTTCCGAGAAGGTACGAACCTGGTGTAACACCTGATTGGTAATACGTCATTCCGCCGTTGCCGTCGTTGAGGTAGTATACGTTAGGGGCGACGTCGTGGCAGGAGAAGATGTCGAGGTTGCCATCGTTGTTGATGTCGGCGAAGTTCGTGCGCTGACAGAAGATATATTGGCCCGGTGTTACAGAGGTGTAAGCTGTTCCGGTGCTATTTGATTTCCATAGGCTCAGACCATCGCCCGCTCCGAGTACGAGGTCGTTATAGCCGTCGTCATTAAAATCACCTGCGGCCATACTCCAGGTCGGCATTTTATGGGAACCTGTAATGGTAAAGTTACCGATAGTAAACGTTTGGTCAGGGTTCTGGTAGTGGATCTTGAGTGCATTCGGACTGATGCCAACGATGTCGTCGAGGTGGTCGTTGTTCATATCCGCGATACAGATATTGTATGTACTGTTGATGGTGGCAACCCCCTGCGTAGTGTAGGTGATAGGCGTTGGTGGCGGCACCACGACGTCGCCCTCGGTGAGCTGCCATGTGAAGCCGGTAGAACTCCAGCGGTTGTCCCACGCGATGATGTAGGTCTGTCCGGCCGTTACGTTAAACGACACGGTTGACAGGTAGGTCCCGTAGGTATTACCGCTGTCGTCATCGCCTGCGAGGCAGTTCAGTGTGGCACAGGTTCCGGTGTAGACGTGCACACGGGTGTCTTTGTTGGCATTGACAGCCAGGTCGGTCGTAATGGTGACGGTGTGATCGGCTGCCGGGGTATAGGCGTACCATTCACCGGCGGTAGCACCGGCGCCGTTGTCGGCACAGATAGGTGACGGCACCTGGCTTCCGTTCACGGTAGCGACGACGTAAAGGCCCGGTCCTGAAACAGGTAGGGCAGTCTGGCAGGTATCCTGGCCGAAGGACAGTTGTCCGAGCAGCAGTGATCCCAAGATAAGCGTAATGTTTTTCATACCTGATGGATTATGGTTGTTTTAAGTGTAGTGGTTTAATTACAAGGTTGTAGGGAATTGATCCAGTCGCCGATCAGTTTCACGCCTTCTTCGTGGATGATCGTACGTCCGTGCAACGGCATGCGGAAGGTTTCGTTGGTGGTATTGATGCGGTAATACAGCATCGAGCGCTCGACATTCTGTGGTGTGATGATTTTGCGGAGTGCCCCTGGAAAGCCCTGCATGTCCTGGGTGTCGACACAGACCCCCAAATTGGTCGGATTGTTTTCAGTTTCGGAGAAGGCAAAACGCATCGGACGGTAATCGCAGTGGCCGGTAGCCGAATGGCAGTGGGCACAATTGATGTCAACATACGACCGGACGCGCTTTTCAAGTGTCTGTGTCTGGTCTTTATAATCGATAGCGGATTTCTCGGCTGTCGGCAATGGGAAACTAGTTGCATACCCCGCCTCTATCCATTTGGTCAATTGGTTGGCAACACCATCGGAATAGGCATAGGTCGTATTCAGGTTCTGCGGTTTGATGCCGATGGGAGTGAAAGTGGTCACTTCGGTGCCGTTTACGACTTCTTTTTTCTTGTGGCAGATGATACACTGCTCTTCCGACGGGATGCGATAGCTGGTGGAACGGGAAACGGAGGCGCCGTTCATATCGGTATCTTCCCACACCACATCGGTGAAGCTGCCCAGCATGTCGAGTGTGGCGTCGGTTTGCTCGGGATTCCAGACGTAATCGGCGAAAATCCAACCCGTTGCTTTGCGGATCATGACGCGTGTTTCGATGATACGGGTGGCGTTGGGGGTGGGTGCGTTTTGTACGCGATCGTAGTAGAAGGTTTTGATGATGGCCGATCCTACGGGCAATTCCAGGACTTTATCGTCGCCACTGTAGGTCGCTTTCGTACCATCCGGAAGCCAGACAAACCGCTTCTTATGGGCATAGTCGGTAAACAGCGCGCTGGAGGGTTCGTAGGGCAGCACACCCAGTGCGGGTTGCTGTAGTTTCATATCGCCGTCAAAGAACTTGTATTCAGAGAGTTTGGCGTAGGGTACTTGGGTCAGGTCGACCGAAACCGGGGAAACCGGTACATACTCGTCATCCTCGTCAGGCGAACAGCCCGTAAAGGCAATGGTAATAAGGCAGATAAGCGAAAATAAGTAGTAGTTTTTCATCCGAATATTGAAAGGGCTAAAAATAGTGAAATTTTCATAGTGTTTGCCAAAAAAAATCACATTCGACAACGTTGGGACGTTGCCGTTCGAAGGATAACAATCCAGTCTTAAAAAACCCTACTTTTTCGGAAAGGAAATTTTTACAGCATGGCCTGACAGCTTCGCGAAGGCCTCGTCGGATAGGTAGTCGAAGGTCGCTTCGTGGGTAATCGACGCGTTCCGGCGCTCGATCCGCTGCAGGGCGTGGTGGTAGCGGCGGACTTCTTCGGCATTCGATAGCACGAGTCCGGGAACGAGGGCTTTTTTCCCGTTTTCCTCTTTTGCCACCATCGTGAAATAAGAAGAGTTGCAGTGCTTGACGCTGCCGGTCGTGATGTTTTCGGCCGTCACGCGGATGCCTACCACCATCGAACTTTTGCCGGCATAATTGACGGATGCCTTTAACGTGACGAGTTCGCCAATTTCAATGGGCGCCAGGAAATCGACGGTATCGACCGAAGCGGTCACACAATAGTAGCCCGAGAATTTGGACGCAGCCGCAAAGGCCACCTGGTCAAGCAGTGACAGGAGGTAGCCTCCGTGTATTTTTCCGCTGAAGTTGGCGTGCGACGGCAGCATCAGCTGTGATAGTGTGACGCGTGAGTCACGGACAGGTTTGAAAAGGCGTTCGCTCATTCTCCTAAGAATTGGGTGGGATCGGCTTCGTCGCTGGCGCGTTTCAACAGCGACTCCGGAAGGGCTTTCTTGGCTTTGGCGCCCATATATTTAAGTCGCTCAACGCTGGTGACGAGATTGCCCTTGCCTTCTACCAGTTTGTTCATCGCATCGGAATAGCCGGATTTGGCGTCGTCGATCTTTTTGCCTACCGCAATGAGGTCGGTGACAAGACCGGTGAATTTGTCGTAGAGCGCGCCTGCCTGACGGGCGATCTCAATGGCGTTTTCCTGTTGTTTCTGGTTCGTCCACATACTGTCGATGGTGCGCAGCGTGGCCAGGAGGGTGGAAGGCGTAACGATGACGATGTTGCGTCCGAAGGCCCGGTTGTAAAGATCGGCGTCTTCGTTGGAGGCGATGGCGAAGGCCGCTTCGATAGGAACAAAAAGCAACACGAAGTCCGGACTTTCCATCTGGTACAACTCGTGGTAGTTTTTTTCACCCAGTTGGTCGACATGGCGGCGCAACGATGCCACGTGTTCGCGCAGGTGTGCCGCTTTTAGGGTGTCGTCGTCTTCGTTGACATAGCGTTCGTAGGCGGTAAGGGTAACCTTTGAATCGACGATCATCTTTTTGCCGTCGGGCAGGTTGATGATTACATCGGGGTAAACGCGTGCACCGTCGGTGGTGGTGTGGCTGTTCTGTACAAAATATTCGCGGCCTTTTTCGAGTCCGGATTTTTCGAGCACCCGCTCTAATATGAGTTCGCCCCAATTGCCCTGCATTTTACTGTCGCCTTTCAGGGCTTTCGTCAGGTTGAGCGTTTCGCGGCTCATCTGTTCGTTCATTTCCCGGAGGCCCAGGATTTGCTGGCGCAGTGCGGCGTGGTAGTCGATGCTTTCTTTGTGTGTATCCTCTACTTTCTTTTCGAAGAGGTGGATTTTCTCCTGTAGCGGTGACAGGATGTTCTTCAGGTTTTCGCGGTTCTGCTCGGTGAATTTTGTGGATTTTTCTTCGAGGATTTTATTAGCGAGGTTTTCGAATTCGCGGGTAAACTTCTGCTGCAATTGCTCGATTTCCGCCTTTTGTTCGGCGTGTCGCTCCCACAGGTGTTGGTAGTCGGATTCTTTTCGCGACAGAGCCACGGCCAGTTGTTCTTTTTCCTGGCGGATGGCTTCACGGTCGGCGGTGGTGTCGCGCAGCATTTTCTCGAATGTAAGCCGTTCGGCCTGCGCCTGTTCGCGCAGGGTGGCCAACTGGATGTCAAGCGAAAGGTTGCGTTCTTCGAGCGCGGCGACGTCGTTTTTGCTACGCGCCGCAAATAATAGTTTACCGAGGTAGAGTCCGGCGGCGAGCGCGATCACAAACGCGAGTATGAGGTAAAGAGGCGAATCCATGGAAATTGTCTGGAGCGTAAAAGTAGCAAAACTTCCGGTACCTCGTTTACGGGAAACCCGCCGTATCCACAGCGTGGGGTGGGAAATGGGTTAACGGCGGTGCGCCAGGGATAGGAGCGGCAGCCTTTTTGCCGGTGGGCTAATGGAAAGAGGGGGCGCGTGGGTGAACCGAAAGAAGGGAAACGATCGGGCAAAAAGCTAAAGCGGATAGCCCGGCCCGCAGGGGGCGCCCTAAAAAAGAAACGACCTGAACAAGTCAGGCCGTCTCAGGGGGATATGTAAAGAAATCAAATTAAAGGAGGTCGAAACTGCTGTCGAACTGTTTGTTGCGGACGCGTTCTTTTGAGTAACTGTTGTAGATGAGTGACCGCACTTTGCGCCGGGAGCGCAGCAGGAGCGGGAGGTTGATCATGACGCCGACGATACAGATGAGCATCAGGATGGCCAGGAGGCTCATATAGATGAGGTAGTTCATATCGGTGGAGGCGCGGAAATCGGTTATGAAAAAGTAGCCGGAGGTAAAAAACACCGCTACGGACAGCACTAACGACAGGATTTTCATGACTTGCGGTTTTTAGTGGTTCTGAAAGCTAAATTACACTACGCCCTTAAGATACTTTTTATAGGATTTTAAGAAAGCATTATACAATTCAAAAGACGACGCTACGCCCGCCCTGTTACAGTGTAAACGGCGTTTCTGCGGAAAAATTCTGTTGTAATGCGAAAAAAGGTGGGGTAGGAGGGCGTTATACCTTCGTTTCCTTCCATTTGCCGCGGCGGAAGAGCACCAGGCTGGCGATACTCATGCAGGTTTCGGCTACGGGCAACGCGATGAAGACGCCCAGCGGACCCAACTCCCAGTGTTTGGCGAGCAGGTAGGCCAGCGGAATCTGAAAAATCCAGAAACCGATAAGGTTGACGATGGTAGGAGTGCGCGTGTCACCGGCTCCGTTGAAGGCGTTGAGCATGACCATTCCCATGCCGTAGAAGATGTAGCCCGCGCAGATGAGGCGGATGGCCGTTTTGGCGACGTCCTGCACGGCGGGATCCGGACTGAACACGGCTACGAGCCAATCGGCACCGACAAGTGAGATGATGGTGACGATGCCCATGTAGATAGCGTTGTATTTGGCGGTTTTCCAGACAGAGTCTTCCGCGCGTTGCGGTTGATTCGCGCCCAGGTTTTGCCCTACTAATGTAGCCGCGGCGTTGCTCATGCCCCAGGCGGGCAGCATGAAGAACATCATGAGGCGGATGGCGGTCTGGTAGCCGGCCGAACCGGTGCTGCCGCCCGTCGTGGCGACGAGTTGTGCGAGGAAAATCCAACTGCAGGAGGCGATGACGAATTGGAATACGGCGGGTGTAGCTATGGATACCAACGCGCGCAATTGCTCTTTATCGGGAATGAGATAGGCGAGATGGGCTTTGATGATGCCTTTTCCGTTCCCCAAATGGTAGAGTTGGTAGGCCACGCCAATACCCCGACCGGTGGTGGTGGCAATGGCGGCGCCCGTGAGTCCGAATGCCGGTATCGGTCCGAGCCCGTTGATGAACACCGGACACAGCAGGATGTTACTGATGTTTGCCACCCAAAGGCTTCGCATGGCGATGGCAGCGTTTCCGGCGCCGCGGAAGATACCGTTTATAAGGAAGAGAAGCATGATGACGAATGACCCGCCCATCATGATTTGGATGAAAGGCGTTCCGTGTGCGGCTGCGGCCGGATCGGCACCTAATAGTTCCAGTAAATCGCGCCCGT
>DATGXZ010000461.1:0-6223 GCA_035298445.1 Flavobacterium sp. | reverse complement strand
GGTGGCGTATGTCATCTCGAAAGGCATCTCCAAAGAGCGCATCTCGGGCAAGGGCTATGGCGAGAGCGAACCGAAGGTCGACTGCAAAGAGGCCTGCACCGAAGAACAACACGCGATGAACCGCCGAAGCGAGTTCCTCATCGTGAAGAAATAAGGGATTACCCCATAAGAAGAAAGGCCTGCAATTGCAGGCCTTTTTTATAGGGTTTCTACCACCGAATAGGTATAACCCGCAACACGGGTAATTGCACTCCCATCCACGATACGACCGTCCGCTCCGCCATGCAGGAAGGTCGGCGGTAACAGATTCCGTTCAGCAGCCTTTTGGGTATAATATGCGCGTTTGGCGGGGTGGTAAGGGGGTACGACGTTAAAGATCTCACCCCATCGGTTTTGGTCGATAACCGTTTTAATAATGCCGATACAGTCGTTCAGATGAACCAGGTTAATCGGTGCGTCGCCATCAGGAATATCTGTTCGTCCGGCAAGCGAAGTGATAGGATGTCGATCCGGACCCGTGAGTCCGCCCAAACGCAATACCGTCGTCAAGGGAAAGGACGCCCGTAGCGCGTTCTCCACCGCCACAATTTCCGCAGCCGACGCCGTATCAGGATGTACAACGGTATCTTCCGTAACCAGCCCTTTTTCGTTTCCATACACCGAAATCGAACTTGTGAACAGGATACGCTGTACCCCCGCTTCCCTAAAATCGGGAAATAACGACACAATCTTTTCCAGGTAGCCACCTTCACCTCTTTTGGGTGGAAGCGTCAGAATCAGGATATCCGCTTGCAAAAAGCGCGTATTGTCGTCGAACGCATTGGGGCCGGCCATAAGTTGATACGCGTCTATTCCGGCCTGTTCAAGTAGCGGCAGGCGAGATTCCCGCGTGGTAGAGCCCTTGACGTCGTGTCCATGCTCGACAAGGTGTTTCGCTAACGGAAATCCTAACCATCCGCATCCGAGAATACTAACTTTAGCCATTTCGGTTTTCAACGGGGATGGTATCGCGGACAACGGGTTCCACAGTCGGAGCGGGCGTGAAAGGCGCAGTCGGGGCGATTTTCTTCCGCACCATAACGGCGTCGTTCACCAGGAAAGGTTTCGGCAGATATCGGTCAGGCCGCGGCTTCACACCGTAAAGAGGATTTTCCAACAAGTCAAACGACGACTCCACTACTTCCATTTGTGGTTTTACATTGGCGTCTACACTAAAGGAGAGCTCCAGAGGGCGTTGCGCACTGACGTAATACGATAATACGAGTTTTTCGTCGCGACCCGCCGCCATCTTTGACGAGAACCGATCAGGAACCGTTTCTCCATTTGCTTTAAGGCCGTACAGGCGGCACGATTTGGTCAGGAATACATCATATCGGTTAACCATACGCCGCGGCGTAATCCGGATTGACAGATAGCGCCGGTTGCCGATTGTCGAATCCTTTAGGAACTCAATAGAGGGCGTCGGTACGTTTACTAATGTGGCAGGAGCAGCCAGACGGAACATCCGCCCATATTTGCTTGACAATGACAACTCATTTACGACGGGGACGGTCTTTGGCGTCTTACCCAAATAGGCTGCCGTCCAATCATCGGACGTCGCGTCGTAAGATGCCCAGTACGCGCTCTTGGCGTCAGCATTAAGATAATACACCAAACTGTCGGGCAGGGCTTTGCCTTTTGTATAATCCGAATCAAAATGGGCTTTCACAAAGAACACCGTCGCAAGCAGCAGCAAGGCCGAACCCCAGACATTCTTTTTCGGGAATTGCCCCAACAGCGGCAAAAGCAGCGCAAACAGAAATACCACAAGCACCATCGCACCCGGGAGCATCACCAGTCCGAGGCCAACCGGAAACATCTTGATAAATGGAACGATAATATTTAGGGAAGGCAGGGCCAGTATCCAGTTCAGAATCCGGTTAACGCGTTGGGTTGCCACAAAAACAGCGAGCATGATCAACCCAGACAGGGCCGGCCAGATAAAATAGGAAGCGCCTGGTAAACCGACACAAAGAACCGTATTTAGGATGATCCACAGCAGCAAAGGTCCCGTTAAGTGATTGAGGGCTTTATTGCGGGCCGACCAGCGTTTATAGCAGTAAAAACAAATAGACAGGGTGAGAGCGGAAAATGCCGCAATGTACCAATAGCCGTTGTAGGTAAAGCCGTGTTGGATCTCATGATACGAGGGATACGCCCACAATAACAATTGCCATCCGCCCCAACTGGTCAGCACCGTTAGCAGCAAAGCGATCAGGAAAGGAAGCAATCCACCCGCCATATCGCGTGGCACCAATACCCGTTTACCCAATCCGACGAACACGATACCTCCGAACAACAGAAAAGCTACGATTACGAGCGGCAGGTTCCAGGAAAAAGGATAATGTACGAGTCCAATAGGTGTGTTGAAATACACCTCTTCCTCTTCTGATTCCAACGAAGAGAGATTTAGATTACCCAAATGCTGTAGCAGCGGCATCAGGTAGGTACCCTGGTGTGCGAGTGTCGTGGGATCAAGGTGACTGGCATCGTCCTGAGCAGTATGATAGTCGAAGTGATCGTCTATAAAGGCAAAATTGAAGCCCTGGATGTGGCGGTCTTCGCGGAAAACGGTAAGATCCGTATCGTTGGGCAACATCTTGTAGATGCTGTACATCAGGGAATTGGTAACCGGATAACGCGGATGGGCGTCGGCAAATGCACCGATCATGGCGGCATTACCGCGGTTGACCTCCATTAGCATACAGGACGGTCCGCCGCTGCCACGCGCCTCGAAATTCAATACCAGTCCGGCGTCTTTTGCCCACGGGTGCTGGTTTACAAATAAAGAAGCCCCGTTCAGTCCAAGTTCCTCGGCATCGGTGAACAAGACAATGATGTCGTTGCGATGGGGCGTTTTATTGTGAAGGAAGGCACGCAGTCCTTCCAGCACCGTAGCCACACCGGATGCGTCGTCCGATGCGCCTTTTGACTTGCTGTGTGGCGCACTGTCATAATGGGAAAGAAGCACCAACGCCTTTCCCGACGTGGTTCCCGGGATGCGGGCCAGAAGGTTTCGCGCATATACAAGCTTATCGCCATCGCCGATGACAAAACCTTCCTGTCGCTGCGGTTGTAATCCGAGTTCACGGAGTTGCTGCTCGATGTAAAGAACGACTTCCTCGTGAGCCGGACTCCCCACATAATGAGGCTTTTGACTGATCTGGGTTACGTGCTCCATCGCCCGCTTCGTCGAGAATTCCGATAGGGGTACTTTGTCGCGAACCACCACAGGTTTAAGTGTAAAGAGTACCCAACCTGCCATACAGGCGAGTACACATGCAGTGAGAAGGGAGTAGGTTTTTTTCTTCATAGTCAGGCGCCCGGAAGGCCGAAAGCAAAACGGTAAACATGTGGGGTTCGACAAATCTAAAAAAAAGTGCTGACATTCAGGGGTGTTGAGTGGGATTGTGTGCGAAAAAAGCGATAGATGATTCGCCGGCGGCTTTTGTTATTTTAACAATTGATGCGGTTTTCCCGTACTACGGGAGGAAAAACCCTGTGTAGTTTTACACCTATAAATCTTTAAATTTTACACGCCATGAATGCACTTAAAAACCGCGTACAGTTAATCGGCCACGTCGGTGGTGATCCCGAAGTCAAGGATTTTGAAAAAGGAAGAAAGCGCGCCGTCCTTAACCTGGCTACCAACGATGTCTATAAGAATGACAAAGGGGAAAAGGTAGAGGAAACACAATGGCATCGGGTCATCGCATGGGGCAAGCCTGCGGAGATTATTGAAAAGTATGTCAACAAGGGCAAGGAGATTGCAATTGAAGGAAAACTGACGCACAAGACGTACGAAGATAAAAACGGGGAGCGGCGCTTTCTCACAGAGGTAGTCGTGAGCGAATTGTTGTTGCTGGGGAAGTAATCAACGGTAAAGCGTTACGGCCTCCCGGTAGGTATTGGCATGGGCTTCGATTATGGTCCGGATGTCGGGCGAATAGCCGCCGCCCATGCTACACTGTACCGGAATACCAGCCTCCCGGCAGAGCGTCAGTACAAACCGGTCACGTTGTCGGCAACCCGCCAGCGTACAGCCTAGTTTGCCCAATTTATCCGTAGCGAGTATGTCGACGCCCGCCAGATAGAATACGAAATCGGGTGCTGTCTTCCGTATTAATGATGGAAGTATGTCTTCCAGCACCTTCAAATAAGTAGCATCGTCGGTGCCGTCCTCCAAAGCAACGTCAAGATGTGACTGTTCTTTTTTGAAGGGATAGTTGGAGCGACCATGCATGGAAAAGGTAAACACATCGCGGCGCCCGGCGAAAATGGACGCGGTCCCGTTTCCCTGGTGTACGTCCAGATCGACAATAAGGATACGCGACGCACGACGGTGATCTAAAAGGTATTGCGCGGCGACGGCTTGGTCATTAAGCAGGCAGAAAGCTTCTCCATGTGCCCTATAGGCATGATGGGTACCTCCTGCGATATTGAAGGCAATACCGGTTTCGAATGCCTTCAGTGAACCTTCAATGGTGCCCTGCGTGATGCGAAGCTCGCGTTCGACTAATTCGGCTGACAGCGGGAATCCTATTTTCCGTGCATCTCGCGGGTTGATCGATACGTTACAAAGCGCGTCAACGTAAGCGGAATCATGAACCGTGCAGATGGCATCGAGTGACGCGGGCTCTGGACTAAAGAAATCGCCTTGCGACAGAGTACCTTCATACAACAACTGCTCCGGCAACAGCTCGTATTTCTGCATCGGAAAACGATGGCCCTCCGGCAGAGGGTGTCGGTAAATAGGATGGAAAGCAACCGGGATCATTCGTCGGCACCGTCCCGGAACCGCCGCAGTATAAGTTGTTTCGTCGGTCGGTCATAGTAGGTAAACAAAACATCACGATCGTAGGCAGCGGATGCCGATGGGCCCTCTAACTCTTCTTCCTCTGCGAAGTTCCCTATTTTGTCTAGCGCGAGTAATTGCGGAGGCATGTCTTTGTGACGGAACTCATCGTCAAATAGGGCATCAAAAAAGACGAATTGAGACGACTCTGAAAACGCGCCCACATCAGCGGCGGCACCGCCCAAAACCATTGCCGTTCCCGCGGCTATCCCCAGGAATACGTCGCCCGCAGTGGCAATCCCGCGCATGCCTCCGATAGTAACCATAAGATCCTCTGGTGAGCGGTATACGGTGAGCCCGACCGAACTGCCCGACAGGCGTCGCAAAAAGCGTTTGCTGCCCGTTATCGGGTTTGGGGGGCTGTCGTCCACTTGGGCGAGTAGGGGTGAATTCCGGAAGCTGATGTCCTGGTCGGCAGTGGCGTTATAGCGCCCAATTTCCGTTCCCGTGGCGACATCCGTGCAGGTGAGTACCATCGCTTCTTCCGCCACGAGTAACTGATAGAGCCGCCCTTCGTGAAAGAAGGAGTTCTGCCGTTCTGCACCCTCAAGGCTCGGGAACGAAAGGGTTTTCTGGGTCACGCGAAAATCGGGATCCATTTCAAAAAGCTGGGTTTGCTTCCGGTTGATATCAATCGTCAGTACAAACCCTTTTGGAGAGGAATAGAGCTTAACCGGACCTGTAGCGGAAGCCGCGGGATTCGGTAGGGAAGGGTCGAGTTTCTGTAAGCCAGATGCCAACAGCAGTTCGTGTAGTTTGATCTTCTTACCCCGGGTGTCTTCGAGGTCATAAGAGGAGAGGTCCACGGCCCTGACCTCCGGATTTCCGTTGCTGAAGCAGTAGAAGGAAAGCGACGGGTTCGCGTCAGACGCCGTTACAATGTAAAAACGGTTGTTTTCGCTGAAGGAGCAGAGATAGGTTTGTTTCGTGTAGTCAATCGATACAAGGGATTTGGAAACTGAACGGGTCGAGAGGTTGTAGCGATAGGCCAGGATTTTGTCATAGTCCGGCTTGGTCCAATAAACAGTGAAGCTTTCAGCATCCGAACTGTATCCCGCCATAGCGGTATACTCGCGATCCGGGCGGGGGACCGAAAGCGAATCGCGAAAAAACAGGGCGCGATTATAGGAAAGTAGGTAGGTTCGGTCAGCATCGGAGGCAACGAGGTACGTTCCGTTGGCGCCGGTGGGAGCCAAAAGCAATTGCTGACGTGCGATAGGTCGTTGCAACTCGAGGGGCAACGAATGCATAATGGTTTGGGCGGCCATCGCGAAGGGCAGTGCCCATAGCAAAGCCAGGAGTCGGGTTTTCATAGCAAAAGAAGACAAC
>DATGXZ010000460.1:0-7130 GCA_035298445.1 Flavobacterium sp. | reverse complement strand
TTTGTTGAGGTCGACTTTTTCGCGGCGCCATTCGGAGGCGCGGAGCGTGCGGATGTATTCGGTTGGGAGGGTGATGTCGGCTGCCACGCAAAGGTAGGTCGAGGGCTGGATGGCTTCGAGTATATCTTCGAGCATTTTATTATTGCGGTACGGCGTTTCGATGAAGAGTTGCGATTGGTCTCTTTCGGCCGACAAGCGTTCGAGTTGGCGCAGGGCGGCTTTCTTTTCGGCTTTGTCGATGGGCAGGTAGCCGTTGAAGGCGAACCGTTGGCCGTTCATTCCGGAGGCCATGATGGCCATGAGAAGGGAGGAGGGGCCTACGAGCGGCACTACTTTGATACCCGTTTCGTGGGCAATCCGGACGATGTCGGCGCCGGGGTCGGCTACGCCTGGACAACCCGCTTCGCTCATGAGTCCGACGTGGACGCCCTCATGACATGGCGCGAGCATTTCGCGGTGTTCGGTGGCGGCGGTATGTTTGTTCAGGGTCGATAACCGAAGGGAAGGCTGCGGTTTATCGGGTACCAGCGACTTGATGAACTTTCGGGCGGTTTTCTCATTTTCAACGATATAGGTGTCAATCGTTTCGACGGCACGGCGCACGGTGTGGGGTAGCACATCGTCGGGCGGGGTGTCGCCGAGGAGGGTAGGGATGAGGTAAAGGTGCCCGGTCGGTTTCATCAGGACCCGGATTGGAGTCGTTGCGCGATCACGTCACAGGCTTCGTCGAGCATGTCGTATACGGTTGAAAAACCGTTGTCGAGTCCGAAATACGGATCGGGCACATCCACGTTCTCGCCTGGAAAGATAGCATCGAGGATGAGGCATACTTTCTTTTTCATTTCGTCGTTCGGGGCCAGGCGCAGCACATCTCGCAGGTTGCTTTGGTCCATTACGAAAATGTGGTCGTAGCGGTGGTAATCGTCCACGGTGAACTGGCGTGCGCGTTGTGCCGAGATGTCGAGTCCGCGTTGTTGGGCTATATTGATCGAGCGTTTGTCGGGTTGGCTTCCTACGTGGTAGCTTCCGGTTCCGGCGGAGTCGACTTTGAATTCGTCGCGGGGTAACTTGGATGCGAGGATGCCTTCTGCCAGCGGAGACCGACAGATATTACCGAGACAGACCATTAAGATCCTGGTGGGCATTAGAGCGACAGTTTCTTGTGGATGTCGTCGACAAACTTTTTGAATTGTTTGTCGGTAGAGACGAGGTTATCGACCGTTTTACAGGCGTGCAGCACCGTTGCGTGGTCGCGGTCACCGATTTGCGATCCGATGTTGGCAAGTGACGCTTTGGTGAACTTCTTGGCGAAGAACATGGCGAGTTGGCGTGCCTGTACGACATGACGCTTGCGTGTTTTTGACTGCAAGGTGTCGATGTCGAGTTGGAAGTAGTCGGATACGACCTTCTGGATATACTCGATTGAAATCTCGCGTTTGACGTTCTTGACGAACTTTTCGACCACCGTTTTGGCGAGGTCAAGCGTGACTTCTTTTTTATTGAACGACGATTGTGCGATGAGGGAGATGATGGCTCCTTCGAGTTCCCGCACATTGGTTTTGATGTTGCGTGCTACGTATTCGACGATTTCATCGGGCATGTCGACTCCGTCGCGGTAGAGGATGTTCTTAAGGATGGAAATCCGTGTCTCATAGTCGGGTTGGTGCAACTCGGCCGAGAGTCCCCATTTGAAGCGCGACAGCAGGCGTTGTTCGATATCCTGCATGTCGACCGGTGCTTTGTCAGACGTCAGGATGACTTGTTTACCATTCTGGTGCAGGTAGTTGAAGATGTGGAAAAACACATCCTGTGTACCGGTTTTGCCCGACAGGAATTGCACGTCGTCGATGATCAGGACGTCGATCAACTGGTAAAAGTGGATGAAATCGTTCCGGTTGTTTTTCTTAACCGAATCGATGTATTGCTGGGTGAAGACTTCCGCTGAAATGTAGAGGACGGTCTTCTCCGGGTATTTGTCTTTGATTTCAACGCCAATCGCGTGTGCGAGGTGCGTCTTTCCGAGTCCGACACCGCCGAAGATCAGCAGTGGGTTGAACGACGTACCACCCGGTTTGTTGGCTACGGCCATACCGGCGGAACGCGCCAATCGGTTCGAGTCGCCTTCGAGAAAGTTCTCAAAGCTGTAATTGGCATTGAGTTGCGATTCGATTTTCAGGTTTCGTATGCCTGGGATGACGAAAGGGTTCTTGACCTCTGGGTTGAGGTTGCGGAACGGGGCGTCTACTTCCTGGGCTTTAACGGGTGGACGATGGGCCGACGGCAACTGCTCGGTGAAGGGCTGTTTGTTGCCATAGGTGTTTTCCATCTTGATTTTATAGAGTAACTTCGCGCTTTTCCCGAGTTCTTTGGTAAGTGCGACCTTGAGCAATTTTACATAGTGTTCCTCCAGCCATTCGTAAAAGAATTTGCTCGGAACCTGGATGTACAAGGCATTGTCAGTCAGCTCAACCGATTTGATGGGCTCGAACCAGGTTTTGTAGGCCTGTTCCTGGATATTGTCCTTTATGAAAAGAAGACAGTTTTCCCATACCGATTGAGCAGTTTTCTCCATAAATGCTGATAAATTTTTTGTTTGTTTGAAAGGCAAATAGGAGGAAAATCCGCGCTGCCTTATCGTGTGTTCGGGAAGACAAATATGTGAACAAAATTCTTTAGAAAAAAATTTTTGCAGGGTTGATTTTGAAAAAAAAATACCCTATAACAAGCAATAACGAAACGTTAAATTTACTATGCGTGACTATGAATTCCAGGTGCGTGTGCGCTATGCGGAAACCGACCAGATGGGGGTTGTTTACCACGGTAACTATGCCCAGTATTTTGAGATGGGGCGCGTGGAATGGCTGAGAAACCTGGGGGTTTCGTATCGTTGGATGGAAGAGAACGGTATCATGCTTCCGGTAGTTTCGCTCACCATGAACTACAAAAAGCCGGCCCGCTACGACGATGTCCTAACTGTTAAAACAATGTTTCGAAAAATGTCTTCCGTCAAGATTGAATTTGATTATGAGATATGTAACGAAGCGGGTGAGTTATTAACAACGGGTCACTCTATTTTGGTGTTCGTCGACATGAAAACCGGACGTCCTACCAGTCCGCCGGATTACATTTTGGAACGCGTTGGGAATTTGTTGTAAGGGTGTCGTTTTTTGGGGTTTACTTTTGGATTTTTACGTCGATTCCGAACATGGAATTGAAGATTTCGAAAACGGCGGTTTCCTCTCGTTTCCGACACGCAACAATCAATCGGCAATCTTCGGTCATATCCTGTTCGCAAATCGTCAGGCGGTTTTCCCTTACGACGCGCATCACCCGATTTAGGTCTTTATAGGAAACGCGGATTTCCATCCGGCTCTCCACGGTTTTTTCGACGATGTCGGAGGCTTCCAACGCCATTCGCGCGGTTTCGCGATATGCGACGATCAAGCCGCCGGCTCCGAGTTTTATCCCGCCGAAGTAGCGCGCAACGATCACCAGCACATTGGTTACGCCAAATGATTGGATTTGTCCGTAGATGGGGGTTCCGGCTGTGTGCGAGGGTTCGCCGTCGTCATTAGCCCGGTAGCGGATATCGGTAGTGCCGAGTTGCCAGGCATAGCACCAATGTCGCGCAGTGGGGTGTTGTTTGCGAATGTTATCTAGTGCGCTCCGGATTTCCTCTTCCGATTCTACCGGAAAGGCATAGCCAAAGAACTTGCTGCTTTTTTCCTTCAGCAGCACTTCCTCCGACGGCGCAGCCAGTGTTCGGTAGGTGTCTTCCATCGTTACAACGCCAGTCGTTCGCGTAGTTCCACTACATCTTCCCGTCCCACCTGCAGGTTCCATGTTCGGAGTCCGAGTCGCGCTGCTGCATCGGTATTGTCGCTGCGGTCGTCTACAAAAAGCGTTCGTTCGGGCACGAGTTGGTGTCGATCAAGTATATAACTGAAAATGGACTCGTCGGGTTTTCGCATTCCCATCTCAAACGAGAAATAGGTTTTTTCGAAACAGCCGTAAAAATCCTTAATGAACGACTCGCCTTCCCGCTCTTCGAAGTGCCGGATATGGATGGCATCGGTGTTGCTCAAAAGAAACAGCCGGTATTGTTTGGAAAGGGACTGAAGGAACTCCAGTCGATAGCGCGGAAAATCGCCCAGAATCGTGTTCCAGGCATCCCGCACATCGGAAGGAGCGGTGCCCGGTGTCGCAAAACGCGTGAGGGTGCTGAGGTAGTCGTCGTCACTGATTCTTCCCATCTCGAATTGGCGGTTGGCCTCCTGCATTTCAGGGTTCCAGGCGTGGAGTCCCAATGCCGCGAAACGCGCGGCCACGAGATCGTGGCGCAGGTTGATGAAGATATCCCCAAAATCAAAAATAATCGTATCGGTCATCGTCGGTACAGGCGTATAGTGTCGTGTTTAATCTGGAATTGTTCGTAGGTTGCGAAAGGGAGAATCGGAGCCGGAAGTCCTTCCCCAAAGGAAACGCGTCCGGTAATGACGCGCGCTTCGTCCCAAAGTCGAGCGTCAATAAACGACTGCAGCGTCGTTCGGCCGCCTTCTACCACCACTGACTGGACGTCTCGTTTATAAGCTACTTCCAAGAATTCCCGCACCGGATCATCGAAGGGAACTGCTTCATATTCAACGGCTCCGTTCGTGTCTCGTTTCTGTTGGGTTAATACGATGGTAGGCTGTCCGTCCTGCAGCAGTACACTTTCTGCCGGCAAACGCCCGTTTCGATCGAACACGAACCGAAGGGGTGGGGCTCCCGACCACAGTCGTGCGTCGAGTTTGGGATTATCGTCAATGGCAGTTTGGGTTCCGACAAGTATGGCCGGTTCTTCTGTCCGCCATTTGTGCACAAGTTGTCGCGTCGTCTGCTGTGTGATCCAAACCGGGCGTCGCTCGTTGCGCTGAAGAGGCGCCAGGAAACCATCGGCCGATTGCGCCCATTTTAGGATGATATACGGTCTTTTTTGCTCATGGAAAGTGAAAAACCGTCGGTTGAGGTCGCGGCATTCCGCTTCGAGTATACCGAGGGTGACATTTCGGCCCGCTTCCCGCAACCGCCGTATGCCTTCACCCGCTACCTTTGAAAAGGTGTCGGTTGTGCCTATCACGATGTGGGGGATGTCGTGTTCCAGGATGAGGTCGCAACAGGGGGGTGTACGGCCGAAATGGCTGCAGGGTTCGAGGCTTACATACAGTGTCGCTTCTTTCAATAATGACGCATCCCTCACGGATCGAACCGCCAGCACCTCGGCGTGGGGTTCGCCGGCTTTCCGGTGCCATCCTTCCCCAATGATGCGGTTGTTGTGCACGATTACGGCGCCGACCAACGGATTCGGATAGGTCGTTCCGAGTCCATGCCGGGCCAGTTCGATGCAACGCCTTATATATTTTTCGTGTACCTTCACCACGCAAAAATACCAATACGCGCCATGACATTGTACGAAATGCGCACGAAATTCCGGCAGTTGATGCAACCGCTTTACGGGGCTGAGGAAACCGATAGTTTTTTTCGCCTGGTACTTGAATTCCGGCACGGTATGTCGCGTGCCGATCTTGCGTTGCGGCCCGATACGTTGTTGACGGAGGAAGATGTGGTGTTTTGGGAAGAGGTGATAGGCGCTTTGTCGGTGCATCGTCCGATACAGTACATACTGGGTGAGACGACGTTTTTTGGACGGCGTTTCCATGTCGGGCCGGATGTGCTCATCCCACGGCCTGAAACGGAGGAGCTGGTAGCGTGGATGGTGTCAGACATCGATCCCCGAAGCCGGATACTTGATATCGGAACAGGTAGTGGTGCCATCGCGTTGACCCTGGCATTGGAACTGCCTTCTTCCCGCGTGACGGCGCTTGATGTGTCGGACGCGGCGCTTTCGGTGGCGTCAGGGAATGCCCGCTCGTTGGGTGTGCAGGTGGCATTTTGCCAAACGGATATCCTGCGGGCTGAAACGCTTGACACTTTTGACGTAATCGTGTCGAACCCACCTTATGTGCGCCAGTTGGAAAAAGCGGAGATGAACCCGAATGTATTGTCGTATGAACCGCATCTTGCGCTTTTCGTGGAGGATGCCGATCCGTTGTTGTTTTACCGCCGTATCGCCTCTTTGGCGCGCGGTGCGTTGGTTCCGGGCGGATGGCTGTATTTCGAAATCAACCAATATTTTGGAAAAGAAACAGCAGATGTGCTGATACAGGCGGGTTTTGAAGATGTGACCCTGCGCCAGGATATTTTCGGTAACGACCGAATGATACGGGGCCGGAAGCCTTATTCGTAGCGCAATGCTTCGATCGGATCCAGATTGGCTGCTTTGATGGCGGGGAACAATCCAGACACCAACGCCACGATAAAACTCACGACAATAGCCCAGAATCCAGCAGTCCACGGCACCACAAACTCAAGGTCAAATGCGGCGGATATGCCCCATTCTGTCAGAAGTCCCAAAATAATGCCGAGTAACCCGCCCAACTGTCCGATTACGACGGTTTCAATAAAGAACTGCGTCGCAATGGTGCGCTTCTTGGCGCCGAGGGCTTTCCGGACACCGATTTCGCGTGTACGTTCGGTTACCGATACCACCATGATGTTCATGAGGGCAATCGAGGAGCCGAGGATGGTAATGATGCTGATGATGATGGCGGCATATTTCAGGTAATCCGTTACTTCGGCGATGCGGTGCAACAGGTCGTCACTGCGTTCGATACCGAAGTTCGGTTTTTTGGCCGGGCCGACCCGACGGATGTTCTTCATCGCCAGGGTCGCGTGGTCAACAGCCGCATCGATCACATCGCCGCGTTCTACTTTTACACTGACATTATAATTGATGCCTGATGACGAAAAGAGGGAACGGGCGCGTTGTATGGGAATCATCACCCGAAGGTCCTGGTTGTTGCCGAACGTAGAGCCTTTTTCTTTAAGCACGCCGATGACGCGAAAACGCGCACCCCGCACCGAGATGATTTTATCAATCGGGTCGACGTCTCTCAGCAATCCCTTACTAAAGTCGGAACCGACGATGCAGACGCTGGCGTTGTTGGTGATGTCGAAGTTCGTGAAGTTGCGGCCGAGCGTGGTTTCGGAGCCTGTATTGGCAAGGAAATTTTCGTCGACGCCCCATACCT
>DATGXZ010000459.1:0-3203 GCA_035298445.1 Flavobacterium sp. | reverse complement strand
ATGTAGAACTATGGCTGATATAAGTATCGAAAAGACGGTAGCGTTTGTTCAACAGGAACTTCAAGGCGCGGAAGGCGGCCACGACTGGTTCCATATCGAACGGGTATGGAAAAATGCCCGGCACATTGCCGAAAAAGAAGGGGGAGACCTTTTAGTGGTGGAATTGGCCGCGTTGTTGCACGACATCGCCGACAGCAAGTTCCACGGCGGTGATGAAACCATCGGACCAGCGAAGGCGCGTGAGTGGATGCAATCGCTTTCCCTTCCGGAAGCTACCATCGCGCACGTGGTTTCGATCATCGAGAACATATCATTTAAAGGCGGCACCACCGCCCGCACCTTCCACTCAAAAGAGCTTGATATCGTGCAGGATGCTGACCGGCTTGACGCGTTGGGCGCCATCGGCATCGCCCGTACCTTCAATTATGGCGGGTTCAAAAATCGCGCACTGTATGATCCTTCTGTTCCACCGCAATTGAACATGTCGAAGGAAGCGTATAAGAATAGCACGGCGCCGACGCTGAATCATTTCTACGAGAAACTTTTCCTGCTAAAGGACCTCATGAATACGGAAACGGGAAAGGCGTTGGCTGAGGAACGCCACCAGTATATGGAGGCATTCGTCGCGCGGTTTCTCGCGGAGTGGGACGGAAACCTATCCTAACCTCATCCTCTTTACTATCTTCCCAATCGGTGGAACACCGGCATCACGAGAAGTCCCGACAAGGGAACGAGGACGATGACGACCTTCATGACTGTTTGCAGCCGCCTGTCTATCGCACCGCGGCGGTAGGCGTTGTCCAATACAATTACCGCGCAGAACAGGACCGTCACGATAACGAATGGCGCGAGCAGCCACATCAAATCAGTGCTGTCTAGCAGCTCGATCTGGGTAGTAATGTATGCGTCGGTGCCTGATACAATCAAAAAAAACTTACCTAAGATCAGTACCGCTAGGAACACCCGAAGTAGTTTCATGTGTTTTGTGGGACGTTTTTGTAGACGATTGGACTTGCGAAAACACGGCGTCCATCCGGCAGATTTCCGCTGTTCTCGGGGGCAAAACTATTCAAAACAGCGTCCCTGAACGAAGCGTTCCGATGCTATGTCCTTATTCGGTAGAAAATGGGTGGTATCTGGTCATTTGCGCGGCATTTTCGGGAAGTCCGTGCCGTCATAAAACAACAAAAGCGGACCGTTTTGGATCCGCTTTCTGATATATGGGAAGCTTCAGGCATGCCTGCCGCCCTTTAGTATCTATTCGATCTCCGACACCCGTAGGGTATTTACCATTCCCTTATCGGTAACTGGCATGGCCGCCAGGTTGATCAGGAAATCGCCTTTGTCGACGAAACCGCGCTCGCGGGCCATTTGGTTAATATCGGTGACCGTATCGTCTGTGCTGACGAATTTGTCGTAATAAAATGATTTTACGCCCCACAGCAGGCTCATCTGTGTCATGATGATCCTGTTCGATGTGAACACCAGGATGTGGGCAGACGGGCGCCAGGCCGAAATCTGGAAAGCGGTGTAGCCACTATTGGTCAGCGTGCAGATCGCTTTTGCCTTAATAACGTTCGCCATGGTGGCGGCATGGTGGCAGATCGACTTCGTGATGAAGCGCTTCGTACGCACCTGTGGTGTATTCTGCGGTACCTGGATAAGCGGTGAATCTTCCACGGCTTCGATGATCTGGGTCATCTTCTCAATTACCTGCACCGGGTAGTTTCCTACGGATGTTTCACCCGAAAGCATCACCGCATCAGCACCGTCCATGATCGAGTTGGCCACGTCGTTTACTTCGGCGCGGGTTGGGGTAAGCGAGGTGATCATCGTTTCCATCATTTGCGTCGCCACAATGACCGGAATACGGGCCGTTTTGGCGCGGTTGATGAGTTTTTTCTGGATGAGGGGCACTTCATGGGCCGGCATTTCCACACCCAAATCGCCACGGGCCACCATGAGGCCATCGCAATACGCTACGATCTTGTCGATGTTTTCAACCGCCTCCGGCTTTTCTATCTTGGCGACGATTGGAATCTTATGCTCTGAGTTCTCTTTGATCAGTTCCTGCAGTTCCTGCAAATCTTTCGGTGTACGGACGAACGAGAGCGCTATCCAATCCACCTTTTCGCTGATGGCGAACAACGCGTCACGGATGTCTTTCTTGGTCAGCGCCGGAAGCGATACTTTGGTATTTGGGAGGTTCACACCTTTCTTCGATTTCAGGGGTCCACCCTGTACGACTTTGGCAACTACCTCGGTGGTTCCGTTGGTGGAAACCGCCTCGAAGATTAATTTGCCGTCGTCAAGGAGGATGCGTTCACCGGGGTTTACGTCCCGCGGAAACTCTTTGTAGTTCATATAGACCTTTTCAGCCGTACCCGGGATGTCCTCAGCGGTCGTGAAGGTAATGTGGTCGCCTGCTTTTACCACTACGTCTTCCTGCATCACGCCGACACGTAGTTTGGGTCCTTGCAAATCGGCGAGGATACCGGTGTGGTAGCCGAACTCCTCGTTAAGTCCACGGATGAGGTCGATCTTCTGTTTTACATCATCATAATCGGCATGCGAAAAGTTGATCCGGAAGACGTTAACGCCTGCATCGATCATGTCTTTGAGCACTTCACGGGTGCTACAGGCAGGTCCGAGCGTAGCGACGATCTTCGACTTTTTGTTCGTTGGCATTTTGTATCAGAAAATTAGATTGTGCTTTGATTTTACGGTAGCGGCGTCTACACTGTAAACGGCCGAAATACGATCGATGGCATGGATACGCGCCGCCACTTCAGGGATCGGCATCGGGCCATTTTCGATCTTCAGGAAATAATCGACTTTACGGAACTCCGGCAACAGCCATACTTTCGATGCCACGGGGGCCATAGATCCGAACAAGCCGTCTTGTGGGGCGGCCGAATCAGGAATGACTTCGTTTTTGTTGCTCACCAGGTTCCAGCTGGTTTCGGCTTCGGCTTCTTCATACGTGAACCGCGAAAACCACGAGTGTCCTTCTTTCGAAGATATGGTGATTTCGTCTTTGTTCTTGCGGAAAAGTACCGGAAGGTGCTGGTTCAGGAAATACGCCAGCCGGTAGTCTTCAAGTGCGGTATGGATAGCGATGAGGTCGTAGTCAACCTCCTCGAAATCGTCAAAATGCAGTTTATGGACGGCCATTCAGTTAGTTCCGGATAAGGCGTAAAGAT
>DATGXZ010000458.1:0-4783 GCA_035298445.1 Flavobacterium sp. | reverse complement strand
GTGCGTATCGCCTGCTCTTTATTTCCTGACGAAGGTGCTGGCGTAAAGCTGCGTGCCGGCGTAGTGGCACGTGTAGGGGCGCTGGTCGTGCGCGGCGTCTCAAGATTGCTGCTTCGGTCGCGCTGTGGCGTTACCCGAACGGTGCTGCTTTGGCTGGTGCTGCCACTTTGGAAAGAACCACTTTGGCTTTGGGCGCGACTCGGTTGTGCGGTCTGGCGTGTGCCTCCGTTAAAGCGTGTACCGGTTTCTGCCGTGCGACCATTTGTGGTGCCTGCACTTTGCCGCGTTGGAGTACCTCCAAGGGAACCACTCTGTGCGCGATTCGGTTGTGTGGTTTGACGTGTGCCGCCGGTAAAGCGTGTTCCGGTTTCAGCCGTACGTCCGTTCTGAAGAGTACCTCCCTGACGGGTTCCGGTAGAAGTGCCGCGCACCGGTGTCGTGTTGGAGCGGGTGCCACTTCCGGATACGGCGCGGGTTCCGCCGCGTGCTCCGGTGCGTGTATCCTGGCGTACCAGATCGTATTCCCGTTTGTTGTCAAGCTGCGTACGCTGAGAGAACGAACGACCCGGGTTCTGGCGTTCGAAGCCGTTCTGGCGACGGCCGTCATAGAGTCGGTAGGCGCGTGGGTTGCACACATTTACATAGTTGTAATGGTTGTGTACGTTGATGTGCACATGTACGTTGCGACGGTAGCGGTAGATAGGGTAGGGACTCCAATAGCTATAATAGGTAGGATAGTATCCCCAATACCAGGGTGAATAATACGGACGGTAGTACGGATCCCAAAAGACACCGAAAATAACCGGGCGAACGACGTATACGGGCTCATAAATATAATTCGGTCCATACATGTATGTGTCTCCTACGACCTGTACCGATACCCTATCACCGTCGCGCTCGACGTTGATGGTCGCTACGTCCTGGAAAACGTCTTTTTCCAAAACCGATTGCACCACGATAAGGTGTAGGTTTTTCTCAGTTGTCTCGATGACACGCAGGTAATCTACGTAGCCGTCGTTATTAAGGTCAAGGTTGGAAATCTGGATCTTAGGGTCGTTGAGTCTGCGCTCAAAATCTTCGAGGTCGCGCGAATCGCCAAAAATAGAGGCAACCGCTTTCAGGTCGAGGTTATCGCTGATGTCGCTACTGGTAGCAGTGACGGTGGTCCGGTCCTGCGCATGCAGCATTCCAAACGAAAGGAATCCCATCAGCATCAGGAAAATTGTCTTGGTTTTCATAATAAGGATTTTTTCTTTACAACATAGACGAAAAAACCGGGCCATTTGTAATCGGGTTGGGAAAAGTTTAACGAAAAATCGGAATTTTCGCTATTCCACCCGCTTCATGCAGATGCGTTCCGGGGCATGCAGTACCATCGGGAACTTCTCGACTTTAACCGAACTGGCATCCAGACCGAACGCTTTTTCCTCTGACAAACTGAGCTTCTTGATAAGGAAGTAGGTGTTCATAACAATCTTCTCATGCCACCTGAGGTCGCTGTCGTTCGAAAGGAACTTCTCGGAAAGCACGAATTTGAAATCGCCGATGATGTTGTTCTTATTCAACGACTCGTAGCGGCTGGTGATATCGACTTCGCCATTTTTCACCAAATCCTTGACTACTTCCTTGAACATAATATTGATCTTGGTCGGTTCCCGGAAGCCGAGGTTAAAGTCGATCCGGATCAGGTCTTCCTCGATGATTTCCGTCACCTTATAATCGGTTCGGTACGGTTCGTTGAGAATGTTTACGTGGATGAACCAATAGATATCCGCGCGTTTCGGACGTTTTTGCAGGATGGAGTGCATCACTTTCTCTTCAATCTCGTCAACGCGGGCGGCATTAGTCATATAAACAAGGTGCGTCGCGTATTTGGGAATGGAAAGGTCTTTGCTGAGATCGGAAAGCACCTGCTTGTAGTCGGCAATCTTCACCATTTTGGTATAGGCCTTGCTGATTTTCTTCGCCCGGTACCATACCGACATAATACCGATGAGGCCGATGGCGATCACCAGTGTCACATAACCACCTTCCGGAAATTTCTTGCTGTTGGCGACGAGGAAGCTGATTTCAATGACCAGATACAACGCAATCAACGGCGACATGATATACCATTTCACCCTTTTCAGGATCATATAGTAATTCAGCAATACGGTCGTCATGATCATACATAGGATGATGGCGAGCCCATACGCGGCCTCCATCGCGGCTGATTCACGGAAATGCCAGACAATGCCGACACAGCCTAGAAACAGTAACCAGTTGATAGACGGGATATACAATTGTCCTTTTAGGTCGGTCGGGTATTTGATGCGCACTTTCGGCCAGAAACTGAGACGCATGGCCTCGTTGATGAGCGTAAACGAGCCGCTGATGAGGGCTTGTGACGCAATGACCGCCGCCATGGTAGCGATGGCGATACCGAACGGCTTGAACCAATCGGCCATGATGATATAGAAGGGGTTTCCGTTGTCAGGATCGAGCATTTGAAGGGTTTGCCCCTCGTGCTGGATGAGGTAGGCTGCCTGGCCGAAATAGTTGAGTACCAACGCGACTTTCACGAACATCCAGCTTACCCGGATGTTGTTACGCCCACAGTGTCCCATATCGGAATACAGGGCCTCAGCACCGGTCGTACAAAGGAACACCGCACCCAACAGCACAAACGCACTCACTTGGTCCTCAGTATTGGCCAGCAGTTGGTAGGCATAATAGGGATTAATCGCCTTAAACACTTCCGGATGGTCGACGATCTGGATCATGCCGAGCACGCCCAACATTCCGAACCACAGAAACATCATCGGGGCGAAAAACTTCCCTACAAGGTTGGTCCCGAATTGCTGGATGTAAAAGAGCAGGAACAGGATACCGATGACAATCGGCACGGTGTCAATTTCTGGATCGAAGTGGCGCAATCCTTCCACAGCTGAGGAAACCGAGATAGGCGGCGTGATGATACCGTCCGCCAATAGCGCCGAACCCCCGATGATCGCGGGTACGATCAGCCATTGGATTTTGGTGCGCTTGACCAATGCGTACAAGGCAAAAATACCACCTTCACCATGGTTATCGGCGTTGAGGGTAATGAGGACGTACTTTATCGTGGTTTGCAGCGTAAGTGTCCAGAAAATAAGGGAAACGCCCCCCAAAATCAAATCTGACTGAATCTTATGCTCGTCGATGATGGCTTTCATCACGTATAGCGGCGACGTACCGATATCTCCGTAGATAATCCCTAAAGTGATGAAAAGTCCAGCCAGCGATAGTTTGCTCAGGTGCTTGGAAGAGCTCATACAGGATGTAAGAAATAAGGCTGTAAAAGTACGTATTTTTGACCATTCGGTGCGGGAATCGCCTATTATTTATTTCTTTACGGGTTTGCGTATCTTCGTCGGATGAAGCGACTTATCGTGCTGTTCATCGTCGTATGCGGATGGGCGTCAGGCTGCGCGCCACGTTTGGCACCTGCACAAGGGGTCACCTCCGTTGCCATCGACACACTTTTTACGGGGAAAGCCAGTATTCGTGCGCTGGAGGTCGGCACATCTGACCTGTGGTTCGGGGCGGATAACGGGCGGTTAGGCCGCATCCACGTCGCTACGGGCGACGTAACCCTTCGCCAAATCGATACCCTCACATCCGAATTACGCAGTATCGCCCTAACCCGTGACGCCGTGTTTGTGTTGAATGTGGGTAGTCCGGCCACCCTTTTTCGCGTCAACGTACATGATGGAAAAGCGGTTTGTGTGTACCGCGAAGACGGCGCGTTGGTATTCTATGACAGTATGGTTTTTCGGGATGATACCCACGGAGTAGCCATCGGCGATCCGGTGGGCGGTTGCCTGTCCGTCATCCAAACTACCGACGGCGGACATCGTTGGACGAAAACGACCTGTAGCCAACTTCCGCCAACAGCAGCGGGCGAAGCGGCTTTCGCGGCGAGCAACAGTTGCGTTTCGGTGAAAGGACATCAGATATGGATGGCATCGGGCGGACAAAAAGCACGTGTGTTTCACTCGGCCGACGTTGGAAAAACCTGGTCGGTAATAGATTCTCCGATCCGGCAGGGTGAAACGATGACGGGTATTTTCTCCCTTGCTTTCGCAGATGCCCATACGGGCATGATTGGGGGCGGGAATTACGACAAGCCGACCGACAATGCAGCCAACAAAGCCATTACCCATGACGGCGGGAAGACTTGGAAATTGGTGAGCGATGGCCAGGGACCCGGTTATATCTCGTGTGTACAAGCCGTCCCGGGAAGTAATGGCAGGGGATGGGTAACCGTCGGCGCTACGGGCATTCATCGTTCGGATGATGCGGGCCAGACTTGGCGTCTGCTCTCGCCTGTATCGGATTTATATACCGTTCGCTTTGCTTCGCCGACGGTTGCCTATGCCGCAGGTCGTGGTAAAGTAGTACGACTTACCTTCCGCTGATTAATACCAGCGGCGCTTGTTTTTCTTCGATCCGGTTGATTTTCGGGATGCTTTCGGTTTTCCACTCCGGTTGTTGTTCTGGGTCGGCTCTGGTTTTTGCGGCACAGCGCCGGGCTCTGGAGTGCCGTCCTGCCACGGCCATGGGTGCTCAGAGACGACATCGACTTCCACTTTCGTCAGTTTCAGGATGTCGCGCCAGTAAGGAGCTTCGTCTTTCCCGCAGAAGGAAATCGCTTTGCCCGCACGGCCCGCGCGACCGGTTCGGCCGATACGGTGCACGTAGGTTTCGGGAACATTGGGAAGATCGAAATTGATCACATACGGCAACTGACTGATGTCGATAC
>DATGXZ010000457.1:0-2710 GCA_035298445.1 Flavobacterium sp. | reverse complement strand
AACAATTACCCTCCTGATGACCAGCATCCTGATGACCGGAACCGCTTTTGCAAGCGTTCGAACCAGCGACAGGTATCCTGTGAACCCAGCCGACGCTGAACCAATTGAATTCGTAGAACGCGGTATCCGCTTCTTCGTCTTCGCCGACGGCCAGTTTGATTTCAGCACCGAGCCGTCTACTGGAAGCGATGTCTACTACCGCCAAAGCGGACGCCGCAACGTCAACACTACCTACGGCGCTCCTGCTAACATACGTGTCGAAGGGGTACGGATCGAACATGACGGCAAAGGCCGGGTCCGCCGGATTGGAAACGTCTTCGTAAACTATGATGCCTTTGACCGCATCAAACGAATCGGGACGGTATATATGACCTACAACCGCTTCGCCCTCGCCCAGGTCGGCAACCTGCGACTGGTCTACAACACACGTGGCCAGATCGTCGACCGGATCGGAAGTGTAAACGGCTACTGCGACGACGGTTACGGTTATTACAACAACAGTTACTACGGTCCCGCCCCCTGCGGAACGGGCACACCGAACCACACCGACGAGTACTACTACCGTCGCGGAAACGACAAGAAAAAATAGATTGTGTTTTGATGATGGGAAGTCCCGGGTTCACCCCCGGGATTTTTTATGCCCGTTTATAGCCCACGCGCACGAGGATCTTTCCGAACAAATCGTTGACATCCGGCGAAATCTTCAAAACATAGTTGAGAGCGACATACAGCGGAAGCACCAGCGCCGACTTAAGCACGATATTGACAATCGGGTGGAAGCCAAAATCCCAAAAGAAAAACAACACAAATAGCAAGCCGATGATCCCCAACGACCACAGCGTTTTCACGGTAAACGGATACAATCCGGTTTTACGCACCACAAACCACAACTTGACGGTATTGTAGCACATGACCGACAGTAGCGTTGCCAACGCCGACCCCGTAAAGTCATACATCGGGATAAAAATCATGTTGAGCACGATCATCAGCACCACCAGCAACACACCAAATGCCAATACACTCCGAAAATACTTAGTATTGAGGATAATGGCATTGTTATTCCCCAACATTACATCGTAGAATCTTGAGATACCCAATAGGAAGATGGCGATGGTGCCCGCCTCATAATTCCCGGGAATCAGCCGGTACATCTGCTCGATATTAAGAAAAATCAGCAGTAGGATTGCACCCCCAAAATACTGCAGCGTGATGGCCGACTTTTTATAAAGCGCATTCAGTTCGTCGTATTTTTCTTCACTCATCAACTTCGCCGTGATGGGCGCGATGATTTGCAGCATTGACCGGCTGGGTACGGCAATCACCGTGGCGATGAAGATCGAGATGTTGTAAATACCGTTGCTTTCGTTGAGTCCGTACATCCCCAATAACACCTTATCGAGTTCGACCAACAGCACGGCAATACCGCCCGACAGAATCGTCGTCAGCGAATAGACCGACAGTTCCTTCAGGTTTTTCGGCCTTTCGAATCGCAGCACCGGCTTTTTTATCGACAGGGCAAACAGCATCATGGCCAGCCATTGGCATCCGTAGATTACCACCAGCAACTCGATGAATTCCGCTTTCGTCAGCCATCCATATGAAACCCCAAAAAGTCCGGCCATCACCAACACCCGTACCAATACTTCACTGATCAGGTTGCCGAACACCGACTTCATATGCACCTTTGCCCAAGCGTAAAAGATCTCAAAATATGCCATAAAAAGACCTATGACCGGAATGGTCCAAAGGAAAGGCTGCGCGGCCGGGTTGCGGGCCATCAGGTTGTAGACGATGAAGTCCGAGCCCAGCACACAGAAAAGTCCTAACGGAAGAATGACCACCAAGGGCAACACCAGCATGAACGACAGAAAGGTTTCCCGTTCGGCTTCGGTTTTATAGCGTGAGAAGAAACGCACCAGCGTATTGTGCACGCCAAATGCCAATATCGGCATCATCAGGGCACCACCGGAAAGAATGAATCCGACGATTCCATAGTCTTTCTTACCTAATATGGTGGTATAGAGAAACAGCGTATTGACCGCCCCGATCGCAAACCCGATATAGGTTACGACCGTATTGGCTGCCGATTGTTTCAGTACGATACCCATTAGCGAAGAAGTTGTGCGAGTTGGCCGGTCAGTGATTTGCGGGAATAACGTTGCAATCCGACGGGAAACGACTGCAACTTGCCCTGCTGGTACTCCCGGAAATACTGTAGGAGTTGTTCTTTTATAGCCTCTTTCTCGTCGTAACGGAAGAAGCGTCCCGTGTTTGTTTCGGTAAGTAGGGCAGCGAAATCGGACCCATCCGGACCTAATGCCAGAATCGGCCGTTCCGACACCATATATTCAAACAGTTTTCCCGGAATGATACTCCGCGTTTCCGGCGCATCGATTTCAATCAGCAACAACACCTGTGAGGAACGTTGCGCCTGCACGGCAGCCTCATGCGGCAGGTACCCTTTGAGATCCAGGCAGTCCTCCAGTCCACTTTCCTGTATGGTGTGTAGCACATCCGGACTTACCGCTCCTACCAATTTCAGTGAAAACGCGTCTGTGAAACCGGGTTCCTCCCGTCGCAGTTCGGCCAGGCTTTCCCACAAATTCAGGGGGTTCCGACCCGACAATAACGAGCCGATATGCGCGACGGTAAACTGCTCATCTAAAGGCGGACGAACGATTTTTTCCACATCGTATCCGTTGGTGATGAC
>DATGXZ010000456.1:0-6746 GCA_035298445.1 Flavobacterium sp. | reverse complement strand
ATCGGTCGATTCGATGTGCATCTTCTGCAGGAAAAAATGTAGCGTATCCTTGTCCATCGATTGGTCGTATACAAACCGCACCACATCCCCGATCCGGCGTTCTTTGACGCTGTCGGCGATCTTTTCCATCATACTCTTGCTCAGGTCACTGTCGATCTCGAGCTGCGCATCGCGCGTGATCTTGATCATGTGGGCCGAGATGCTTTCGTATTCGAAGATGTTGAAGATACTATCGAGGTGGTAGCGGATGACGTCATCCAACAACATTACAAACTGCTTGCCGTCGGCCGGTGGCAATACGACGAAACGGTTGATGGTGGTTGGAATTTCGATGACGGCATACCGCACTTCCGCTTTCGTCTTGCGGAAACCCAGCAGTGAAGGTTTTTCGGTCGCTTTCAACACCATTTTGACGGCCAGATAACCAGAGGTGTCTTTCAACAACGGAAATTCGGCCAGGTCGTTGAGGATGATGGTAACGAGCGCCGGACTCACCTTCTGTATGAACAATTCGCGGATGAAGGCTTCCTGTTCGTCCGACAACTCGGTCTCGTCGACCATGAAGATATTCTCTTTCTCGAGTTCGCGCTCGATGACGCTCAGGATGCGAAGACTCTCCGATTGCTGCCGGATGGCGGTCGTCGTGATGTCTTTTAAAAGTTGGAAGGAAGTAGAGCCGCCGAGGAGTTTCTCTCCGGCAATGCCCGAAATGGCCAGGCGGCGCACGGCCGAATACCGCACCCGGAAAAACTCGTCGGAATTATTGGAAAAGATGCCCAGAAAACGGAGGCGGTCCAACAGGGGCACGTTTTCGTCTCCGGCCTCCTGTAATACCCGGGCGTTGAAAGCCAACCAGCTTTTTTCCCGGTCGATGTACTGATTCTCAGGTATCATGTGATGTCGTGTTCTTTGGGGAAAATAGTCGTAATAGTGCGCCCTTTACGAAGCAGGCCCCAGTCGGTAATGGGCAGTTCGAGGTGCACGAAACCGGCGGTCGGGACGTTGACGATGAACCGGTCGCCGAAGGTATTCACCAGGTCGGTGATCGCTTCATTGTGTCCGAAAACCAACAAACTCTCGACCTCATCCGGACACTCGGAAATGGCGCTCTCCAACTCACCGTCGTCAAAGGTATAAAGGTCTTCTTTTACCTGTATGCGCTTCTCTTCCCATCCCAACGTTGCAGCAAGGAGACGCGCCGTGGTGAGGGCACGGCGTGCCGGACTGCTCCATACAACCGTTCCCGGCGGGATGCGGTCGCGCAATAAGGCTGCCATACCGTATACCGAACGTTTGCCACGGTCGTTCAACGGACGCTCGCGGTCGGATTGCCCGGCGCTCCAGTCGGATTTCGCATGACGGATTAAGAGAAGTTGTTTCATTGCAACAGGTTTCGGCCCCTAAAATTAGGGTTTTCTGTTGGAAGGACGAGGATGTTTTTAGTGGAATTACCCTTATGGGGACAGACGACCGGACGTCCAACCGGATGCGGCGCGCATATACCGGATGCGGTCATGCAGGCGATTCGGGCGGCCCTGCCAGAACTCGATCGAAACCGGACGCACCAAATACCCGCCCCAATGCTCAGGCCGCGGCACGGTCTTGCCTTCGTATTCGGCTTCCAGTTGGGAAAGACGTTCTTCCAGCACCTGACGCCCCGGTACCGCTTCACTTTGTCGCGACGCCCAGGCACCCAATTGGCTGCCAAACGGACGCGTAGCGAAATAGGCTTCTGAATCGGCCACGGGCAATTTTTCAGCCGTGCCTTTAATGATCACCTGCCGTTCCTGCTGCTGCCAGAAGAACGAAAGGCTCACGTTGGGATTCTGTGCGATGTCCTGTCCTTTGTCAGACGCATAATTGGTGAAGAAAACGAACCCATCCGAATTGAATTCTTTTAATAACACGATCCGCCCTGAAGGATGCCCGTCAGGTGATACGGTCGACAACGTCATGGCATTCGCTTCACCTGCCCGCGCGGCATCGGCCTCGTCAAACCACGCCTCAAACAGCGGCATGGGATCAGACGGCAGGCGGTCTTCGATCAGTTCGAACTGGTCGTAGGATTTCCGGTAGTCCCGAAGATCTTTCATGGTAATGGGATTTTAGTGTAAAGATAGTTGACAATGAACAATGGACAATTAACAATGTACGATGAACAATGTACGATGAACCATCAACCATGAACTATGAACCATCAACCATCAACCAACCTACCAATCAAACACCTTCCCATCATCCGCCAATTCCGTATTCGGGAAGATCTCGGAGGCCTCAGCCTGGAAACGCCCGATGTCATCATAACGGGTGGAATAGTGTCCTAAGATGAGTTGTTTCACACCTGCCTTGGCAGCGATTGCGGCGGCTTGCTTCGCAGTGCTGTGCATGGTGCGTTCCGCCAGCGCAGCCTCGGTTTCGAGGAAAGTGGCTTCGTGGTAGAGCACGTCGACGTCGCGTATCAGGTCAACGAAGGTCTCGGTATACACCGTGTCGGAACAATAGGCGTAGGCCTTGGGTGGTATAGGCTCAAAAGTAAGCGCGAGGTTCGGTATAACGGTTCCATCGTCAAGCGTCACATCCTTGCCGTCTTTTACATTCTGGAAATAGGCGGTATGGATTTGGTAGTGCTTCATCGCCTCGGCGTTGATCCGTCGATCGCCGATCTTTTCCCTGAAAAGGAAGCCGTTGGTATACACCCGATGCCGCAACGGAATCGTCGTGACGGTCACCTTCTCATCCTCAAAAATCAATTGGGATTCTTTGCTGTCGAGTTCATGGAAATACAGCCCGAATCCGGTGTACGAATCGGCATATCGCAATTGCAAAAGGATGATTTCCTTAATGCCCTTAGGCCCATACACATGCAGGTCCGCGGTGCGGTTGAGCAGCGTCATCGATGAGATAAGTCCGACCAACCCAAAGAAATGGTCGCCGTGCAGGTGGGAAATGAAGATATGGTCAATACGCGAAAACTTGATCTTGTTCCGGCGCAATTGCACCTGCGTACCCTCTGCACAGTCGATCAGGAACAGACGATTCTTGATTTCCAGCACCTGTGAAGTCGGATTACTGAACGTACGCGGCGTGGCGGCATAACACCCCAGGATCGTCAGCTGCATCAGAAACCGAGGTCGCGTTCGATTTCCTCCATCTCGATCAGGTCGTGCGCTTCCTGCCGCGTCGGAACCACATGCAACTGCGCGGGCGTTTTGTTGAAATCAACGTCGGGAATCACGACGACAAACGTCTTCTTTGCCTTTCGGTGCGCTTTTGCCAGCGGCAGGAAGGCCTTAAGTTCTGACACACGAATGTCACTCCGGTCACTGAGGTCGACCAAAATATGCTGCTTGTCAAAGGAGGGATATTCCCGCGTCAGTTGGTTGAGGAAGTCTTCAAGTGGTTCCCCTGAATGGTATAGGATAGTAGTAGGGCCTTCGGTTTCGAAACGCATGCCGTGAACTTTTAAGTCTAGTGTATTTTGGAGGCCAACAGGTAAATGACGGCCATCCGAATCGCGACGCCGTTCTCAACCTGCTCAAGAATCACCGATTGGTGCGAATCCGCCACATCGGATGTAATTTCCACACCTCGGTTGATCGGTCCGGGGTGCATGACCACGATTTCTTTGTTTAATGAATCGAGCAACGCCTTGTCGAGTCCGTATTGCTGGCTATACTCGCGTGTTGACGGGAAATAGCTCACATCCATACGCTCGTTCTGCACCCGCAGCATGTTGGCTACGTTGCACCATTCGAGCGCCTTACGAAGGTTCGGCTCGACGGCTACGCCCAAGCTTTCGATATAACGCGGGATGAGGGTTTTCGGACCACATACTTTCACCTCGGCACCCAGCATCCGCAGGGCGAAGATATTGGAAAGCGCCACGCGTGAATGCAAGATATCGCCGACGATGACGACCTTCTTCCCTCCTACCTCACCCAATTTCTCACGGATGGTATAGCTGTCAAGCAACGCCTGGGTTGGATGTTCATGCGCCCCGTCGCCGGCGTTGACAATGCTGGCTTTTACATGTTGGGAGAGGAAATGGGCGGCACCGGCACTCGAGTGGCGCATCACCACCATATCGACTTTCATCGACAGGATGTTGTTGACGGTATCGATGAGCGTTTCACCTTTCTTAACCGACGACTGCGCCGCCGAGAAACTGATCACATCGGCAGACAGCCGCTTTTGGGCGAGTTCGAACGAGAGTTTCGTGCGGGTACTGTTCTCGAAGAAGATATTCGCTATGGTAATGTCGCGCAACGACGGTACTTTCTTGATCGGCCGGTTGATGACTTCCTTGAATTGGTCGGCAGTCTCAAAAATCAGGTCGATGTCGGATTTCTGGAGGTATTTGATCCCAAGCAGGTGCTGTACACTGAGTTCGGCCATTATGTCGTTGCAGTTGTTTTGTTGTTGACCAGGTATACCGCGTCTTCGCCGTCTTTTGACGTCCAGCAGACACGTACTTTCTCATCGTTGATCGCGTCGACCTGTCGCCCGCGGTAGTCGGGTTGGATGGGAAGGTCGCGACTGAAACGGCGGTCGATCAGCACCAATAATTCGATAGACGACGGGCGTCCGAATGACTGTATCGCCGTGAGGGCGGCCCGGATGCTGCGACCGGTATACAACACATCGTCGATGAAAATCACGTTCTTGTCCTCCACGAGGAAATCGATGCGGGTCTGGTTGGCCTCTAGCGGTTTCTCGTTTCGGCGAAAATCATCGCGGAAAAAGGTGATGTCGAGATAACCCAGTGCCGGCGCTTTTACACCATAATCACTTTCAAGAAGGGACTTGAGCCGTTCGGCCAGGAAAACGCCACGGGGTTGGATGCCGATCAGGACGCTATTGGAAAAATCAAGGTGTATTTCGCGCAACTGGCAGGCCAAACGATGCAGTATGATATGGATCTCTTTCGAGCTGAGCAGGAGTTTCTGGCTCATACGACGCGTGTTTGGAGCGTAAAAGTACACAAAAAACAGCAGTCTGGAAAATAGATTTACCAACCCCGACGTTTTCATACCCGGTCGATTTTGCTATATTTGTTTAGGCCCTCCCAAATCCTCCCCTGCATGCTCCCCAAACGCTCGTATTCGATTACCCAACTCACGGTCGCCACCACCCTGTTACTGGCCGTTTCCGTGTTCTCGTATGTGAGCATCTATCGGATGCAGGAGTCTCTCCGACAAATCAACCGATCGACCGTGGTAAAGCTCGAACTGCAACGGTTGCTGTCGGATTTCGCCAATGCCGCCACCGCCCACCGGAGTTACGTTTACAGCGGCGACCCCACATTCTACCGGCACTACCGCGAAGGCGTTGACACCATCCGGCAACAACTGCGTAAAATCAAGACGTTAGTGCACGACTATCCCGACCAGAAACACAATATGTATGTTCTGGAAGCCTTCAGTGAACGCCGCATCGCCTACCTCGAAAGCCAGACTAAAAAACGGCAGGACATCCTGACGGAAAAGCAGTGGCGGCCGACCCGGCAATACTTCCTGCTGGTTAAAGGACAGACCGACCTCATGACGGCGGAGGAAGACCGCATGATGACGGAGCGGATGGAAATGTTGAAACGACAGGAAAAACTGCTGCCGTTGTATGTGGTGTTGTTGGTAGTCGGATCGCTGATGACACTCGTTATCGGTGTCTATCTGCTTACAAAGGAAACGAAGCGGTCGCGACGGCTGAAATCGCAATTGGAGGAGACGTCGGAAGAACTTGAACGCAGTCATCGGGAGCTGCAGATCGGACACATCAACCGCGGCCTGCTGAAAGAAGTAGCCGAAAAATTCTCTGATTACAAGCTCTACAATGAGTTTTTCCAGCTATTGGCACAGTATATTTCGGATGTGGTAAAGGTTGACAGCGTGTTAATTGGAAAATTGATGAAAGACGACGGCGAGCCGCACATTCGGACGATCGCGGTATGTGTGCAGGGGCAAAAAGTCGATAACTTCACCTTCCAACTCAAAGGATCGCCTTCGGAAGTCGCGCTAAGGGACGGGCATTTCGTTTGCGAAAGCGGTTGCCAGACGGCCTTCCCTGATTCGCTGGTGTTGAAAATGCTTGAAGCCGAATCGTATGTAGGCGTGGCATTGTATGCGATGGACGGCCAACCCGTTGGGATCATTTCGGCTATGCAATACGAACCGATTACCCAGTCCGATACCGTCCTTTCGATTTTACAGATTGCAGCCAAACGGGCGGAGCTGGAGCTATTGCGACTCGAAAACGAAGAGAAACTCTCGCAGCAGAACGAATCGCTGGAACAGACCAACCGCTGGCTCTCGAAGCTGAACAAAGAACTGGAAGCCTTCACCTATATTTCGAGCCACGACCTGCAAGAGCCTTTGCGGAAGATACAAATCTTCATTTCGCGTATCCTCGATAATGAAATGGACAGCCTGTCGGACAACGCGAAGAATTATATGATCCGAACGCAGGAAGCCGCGAACCGACTCCAGCGCCTGGTGCAAGACCTCCTCGCCTATTCCCGCCTCAAATCCGGATCGGTGCCCACCGAAAGGCATAGCCTAAGGGAACTGGTGGACAGCCTGCGGAACGAACTGCATGAAGAACTCGAATCAAGGGGGGCACAGTTAATTGTAAGCGGTGCCGACGACATCCTCGTAGTGGAATCGCAATTCAAGCAGTTGCTGAATAACCTCATCTATAATTCGTTGAAGTTTTCGTCACCGGAACGTAGGCCCATTATCGAGATCCACAAC
>DATGXZ010000455.1:0-10538 GCA_035298445.1 Flavobacterium sp. | reverse complement strand
GCCACCGCGAGGGTTATACCCGCCGTTATGACCACCACCCGGGCGCTCAACACAGGTGACAGCGTATTAAAATACAACAACCCAAACACACCGAATACTACCGACAATACCATCTGTATACCATTACACAGCAGGTTCAGGAAGACGATTTTCTTTCGGGATTCCGCCGGAAAGAAGAAAGCCTTACCCGCGTATTCGCCTATGCCCGCCGGCGTGACGATGCCGAAGGCCATGCCGGCCAGCACCTGGCGGGTGGATGCACCGATGCCGATTGCGTCGATGACGCGAACGAGATTCTGCCACTTTAGCACTTCGAGGAAGCGGTTGGTGAACGCTAAAAAAAGGACGGCTATAACAAGTTTCAGATCGAAATGATTACCGAGTGTGGCGAAGAACGCACGCCAGTCATGTTGGGCCGGGTCGGAGAGCTCCGCATACAGCGAATAAACAGCGGCAATCGCCACTAAAAGTTTGGCGAACCCAATGAGTAATTGCTTAGTTTTGTTGGTAGCGGGTTTCACGCCGCAAAGTAACGACTAAATGGCAAACGAACGCATTATATTGGGGATCGATCCGGGGACTACGGTGATGGGTTTCGGGCTCATCCGGGTGGTCGGGAAGACGATGTCGTTTGTCCAACTCAACGAACTCCAGCTTTCCAAATATGACGACCATTACACCAAACTCCGTGTCATCTTCGAGCGTACCATCGAATTGATTGAAACCCATTTGCCCGACGAGATCGCGATTGAGGCGCCTTTCTTCGGGAAAAACGTGCAGTCGATGCTCAAACTGGGGCGGGCACAGGGCGTCGCCATGGCAGCGGGATTGTCGCGACAGATTCCCATTACGGAATATGAACCCAAGAAGATCAAGATGGCGATTACCGGAAACGGAAATGCGAGCAAAGAACAGGTGGCGAAAATGCTGCAACAACTACTCGGACTGAAGGAGCTGCCGAAAAACCTTGACAGTACCGATGGACTCGCGGCGGCGGTTTGTCATTTCTTCAATTCGGGAAAGACCACCGGCGGCAAGAGTTATACGGGTTGGGAAGCGTTTGTGAAACAGAACGAAGAACGCATCCGGTAAATCACATTCGCTTGTCGGGCATCTACCTCCATATCCCTTTCTGCAAACAAGCCTGTCACTACTGTGACTTCCACTTTTCTACGTCCCTTAAGAAAAAAGACGATATGCTGTCGGCTTTGCTCTCGGAAATCGCAATGCGGAAAGCCGAAGCCGGAACCGGGCCCATTGAAACGATTTATTTCGGAGGCGGTACGCCGAGTGTGTTGTCGACCAGCGAAATACGGCGGTTACTTGACGCCATCTATTCTCATTACTCCGTCGCGCATACTCCAGAAATCACCCTCGAAGCCAATCCCGACGACCTTTCGGATGGGAAACTTGCCGAATGGGCCGCTACACCCGTTAACCGTCTGAGCATAGGTATACAGTCGTTCTTTGACGAAGACCTTCGACTGATGAATCGCGCCCACGATGCCGAATCGGCTAAACGGGTGTTGGCAGAAGCGGTGTCGTATTTCGACAACATATCCGTTGACCTTATCTACGGCATTCCGGGAATGGACGACGACAAATGGCTCACCAACGTCGAAACCGTCGTCGCGTCGGGCGTGCCGCACATTTCAAGCTATGCCCTTACCGTCGAACCGCGGACGGCCCTGAAAAAAATGATTGCGACCGGACAGGTGAACACGCCGTCTGACGAAGCCGCCAACAGGCACTTCCATTTGTTGTCGGATCGACTTGCCGAGGCGGGCTTTCTTCATTATGAGCTGTCGAATTTCGGGAAACCCGGGTATTTCTCGCGTAACAACTCGGCGTATTGGCTGGGTAAAAACTACATCGGCATTGGCCCGTCGGCGCATAGTTATGACGGCGTTTCGCGAAGCTGGAATGTGGCAAACAACGCGCTTTACATCAAAGGCATACAAGGTCTGGTGCGCCCGGCAGAAACGGAAGTGCTGACGCCGGCTGACCGGTTCAATGAAGCTGTCATGACCGGATTGCGGACGATGTGGGGTATTTCCCTCTCAAAAGTAGAGCGAGATTATGGAGCCGATTTCCACCGCTACCTGCTTGCATCTGCCGACCGATTTATCGAAGAAGGCTTGTTGCTGGTGGATGGGGATGCCTTGAAAACGACACAAAAAGGAAAATTCCTGGCCGACGGACTTGCCTCGGATCTTTTTTACGTCGGGTGACATCCCGCAAATTCGTTACCTTCGTACGATTCGAATTTGGTATGAAAACCTTTCTTGACATTGACGGAGTACGGTATGAAACGGACCTTTCCCGCCCGTTCGACATCTCCCTTCCGTTACGCGACAGCGCCGACAATCCGATTGCATGGTACCTTGACAAACCCGTCATTTCACCGGTCACATCCGGCAACTGGATTGGGAAAGTAAGCGAGGGCAGCTCGTCTACCAACTTCAATAACATCTACTTCAATCCGCATGGGCATGGCACCCACACCGAATGCCTGGGCCATATAACCAACGATTTTTTCAGTGTCAACCAGGCGTTGCGCACCTTCTTCTTTCTGGCCGAGGTCGTATCGATAGCACCTGAAACACGGGGTAACGATGCGGTGATCACCATTACCCAATTGCAGGACGCTTTGATGGGGAAAAAGCCACAGGCCGTCGTCATACGGACGCTGCCAAATTCATCCGAGAAAAAGCACCGGAATTACTCGCATACCAATCCACCCTACCTTGAAGCGGCGGGTGCGGCCTTCCTGCGGGATATCGGCGTCAACCATTTGCTGATCGACCTTCCCAGCGTCGATCGGGAATCGGACGAAGGAAAACTGCTGGCCCACAAAGCCTTCTGGAATGTCACCGACGTGTGGTCGCTCAATCCGGATGCACGGCACCACGCCACGATAACCGAGCTTATTTACGTTCCCGACCAGGTCGAAGACGGCACCTATCTCTTAAACCTGCAGATAGCGTCGTTCGAAAACGATGCGTCGCCTTCCAAACCCGTTTTATACCCGTTGACCCGTTTATGAAGGTAGAAGTTTCCACCGATAAAGCCCGTTTGGACGTCCCGTTTATCCAGGATTTCCTGAAGGATATATACTGGGCAGCAGGACGTACAATCGAAGACGTCCAGACCACGATTGATGCGTCCTTGTGCTACGGTGTGTATGTAGACGGCCAACAGGTAGGATTCGCGCGCGTCGTTACCGATTACGTCGTGTTCGCTTACCTCATGGACGTGTTCGTAACGCCCGGGCAGCAGGGGAAGGGCTATTCCTCCTTACTGATGGACGCGATGATGAACGATCCGCGACTGGAAAAAGTGAAAATATGGCGACTCGCCACTCGCGATGCCCAGTTCCTGTATGAGAAGTATGGCTTCAAACCGTTGGCGCATCCGGAGCGGATGATGGAAAAGGTAATAGGCCGTTGACGCCATCCTCTTGACAGAATAAAGCAAAAGAAGGTTTTCAACTTCATTTATCCGTCAAAATCCTATATTTGCTTACATAGTCATACCCCATGAGAGTTTCGCACGCACAAGTTGAAATTGACGGCATCGATAAGGAAATCCTTCGGTACCTGATGGAAGATGCCCGCAAACCCATCCTGCAGATTGCCAATAAAATCGGAATTTCCGGGGCGGCGATTCACCAACGACTACGTAAACTCGAACAGGCGGGTGTTATCTCAGGGTCGAAGTTTACGGTCAGCAACAAGGTATTGGGATACAGCACTATGGCCTTCGTCGGTATTTACCTCGACCGTGCGGCAGGAAACGCAGAGGCGGTGAAGGAACTTCGCAAGATTCCGGAAGTGCTGGAATGCCACTACACCACCGGCAACTGGTCGATCCTTATCAAAATCATTTGTCGTGACAACGAACACCTAATGCAACTCCTCAACACCAAGATACAAGCCATACCCGGCGTGTCACGTACGGAGACTTTCATTTCGCTCCAACAGCAAATCGAACGTCAGATCCAGCTATAAAAAACCCTCACAATGGAGGGTTTCGTTTTTTAGTTACGTCGGCCGCCAAGAATCCGCAAGGCCATATACAACAACATCGCCAGCGAACCAATAGCCGCGACCACATACGTGCGAGCGGCCCATTTCAGGGCGTCTTCCGCACCTGCGTACTCCTGCTGGCTCAACATGTTCTTGTTTTTCAGCCACGCGAGGGCACGGTTACTGGCGTCATATTCTACCGGAAGCGTAATGAAACTAAACGCAACCGTCACGGCCATCAGAATCAACCCGGCCACTGCCAGATAGAACCCAATACCGGTGCGGGCGGCTAAACCGATAAAAAGTCCGAGGAAAATCAGCCATTGTGATAACTGCGACGACACGTTGACCATCGGCACGAGGCTTGACCGGAGCTGCAACATAGCGTACGCCTTGGCGTGTTGCACCGCGTGACCGACCTCGTGGGCGGCTACGGCAGCAGCAGCAGCATTTCGTTCGCTGTAAACAGCCGCACTCAGGTTTACCGTTTTGTCTGCCGGGTTATAATGGTCGGTAAGACGGCCTTCGGTCGAAATGACACGTACGTCATAAATGCCGTGATCCGCCAACATCGCTTCTGCAATCTCGGCACCTGACATTCCATTGCGCAAGTGGATTTTGGAATACTCCTCAAACTTCGCCTTCAGCCGGGCACTTACCGCCCAACTCGCCAGGGCGATGACACCAATCAATACATAATACTCTAATCCGAAAACCATGATTTCTTTTTTCTACGCAGTCCGCAAAAAAAGCGCCAGATGGGAATTTCGGAAATTTTGTCAGTCGTATTGCGAGAGCGCCAAAAGTTCCCGAAGGAATGCCTCGCGGTCATTAGGCGAAAGGACTAATTTCTCCCGATCTGTTTCAATCAGTACGAGTCCGTCAAAGCGGGTCAGGTACCATGTCATGGTGCCGAGCGATTTGGTGTAGAACGACCCAAAATAGCCAAAGAGTCCACCGACGCCGAACGTGCGTAGCGCGAAACGCACTTGCGCTTTTTCCAATGGCTGGACCTGCCGAATCCGGCTGGAAGCAATTTTCACCACGCCCGCAGGTCGGTGTATGAGCAATCCATGTGTCGTTATTTCATAAGCCGTAGGACGGTAAACATACGCGATGGCATACACCACCGCCAGAACACATCCGACAGCGGCGAGCGCCCAGTTCCCGGAGGCGATTCCCATGAAGAGTCCTGCCACCGGTAGGGCAGCAAATAAAACCGTCACGACGATGGTCGATATACGGGTGGTGCGATCCATGGAAGCCCTGAATACCATTAGCCGACGATATTGATGATTTTGCCTGGTACCACAATAACCTTATTCGGAGTGCGACCGCCCATTTGTTGGATGGTGCGTTCGTCTTGCAATACCGCTGCCTCGATGGCTTCTTTTGACAAATCGAGCGGCAGGGTAAGGAAAAACTTCGTCTTGCCGTTGAACGAGACCGGATACTCTTTCTCGCTTTCCACCAAATATTCCGGGCGGAAACGCGGGAAGGGTGCGGTGGCGATGCTCCCTTCATGCCCGAGGCGCTCCCACAGTTCTTCCGCTATGTGCGGCGCATACGGCGAGATCAGGATGGCCAATGGTTCGAGCACCGAACGTTCATGACAATTCTGCGCGGTCAGTTCGTTGACGCAGATCATGAACTGGCTGACCGAGGTGTTGAACGAAAACCCTTCGATGTCGTCTTCGACCTTTTTGATGGTCTTATGTAAGGTTTTCAGCGATTCTTTTGACGCCGGGTTCGAGGTCACGATGAGGCCGTTGTCGTCGAAATACAGGCGCCACAGTTTTTTCAGGAATCCGAACACGCCCGTGATACCCGCTGTATTCCATGGTTTCGACTGCTCGAGTGGCCCAAGGAACATCTCGTACAGACGCAGGGTGTCGGCACCGTATTCGTCACAGATGTCATCTGGGTTGACGACGTTGTATTTGGACTTCGACATTTTCTCGACTTCGCGGGAGACGTAAAACTTGCCGTTGTCGTCGGTAATGAATTCTGCATCCGCAAAGTCGGGACGCCATTTCCGGAATCCGTCGATATCGAGTTCATCCGACGCATTGACCAGGTAGACATCCGCGTGGATCGGCTGTATTTTTTGCCCTTCCGCCTTATTCTTGGAAACGAACGTGTTGGTTCCTTCCAGTCGGTATACAAACGCGCTCGTCCCCAAAATCATCCCCTGATTAATCAGCTTCTTAAACGGCTCTTCCGTTGACAGGATGCCGCGGTCTTTGAGGAATTTATTCCAGAAGCGGGCATACAGCAAGTGCCCGGTGGCGTGTTCGCTGCCGCCGATATACAGGTCGACGTTCTCCCAGTAGGCGAGGTCGTCGGCAGAGGCAAAAGCCGCGTCGTTCTTCGCGTCCATATAGCGAAGCCAGTACCAGGAACTTCCCGCCCAGCCCGGCATCGTATTCAATTCGAGTGGGAACACGGTTTGGTGGTTGATCTTGTCGTTCGATACCACCTGGTTGGCCGCGGTATCCCAGGCCCAATCCGACGCGTTGCCCAGTGGCGGTTGTCCGTCTTCGGTAGGCAGGTATTTCTCTACTTCCGGCAATACAATCGGCAGGTGTGCCGCGTCGATCATCCGCGGAAGTCCGTTTACGTAATATACCGGGAAGGGTTCGCCCCAATAGCGTTGGCGGGAAAACACCGCGTCGCGTAGGCGGTAATTCGTTTTACCCTTGCCACATCCCATTTTTTCGAGTTCGACGATCACCGTTTTGGTCGCATCCTTATAGTTCTTCCCGTCAAGGAAATCAGAATTCGTCAATACGACCTGGTCTTTTGACGTATACGCTTCTTCAGAGATGTCTACCCCGTCGAAGATGTTCCGAATCGGGATGCCAAAGTGTTTCGCGAACGCATAATCGCGCTCATCACCGGCCGGCACTGCCATGACGGCTCCCGTGCCGTATCCGGCCAATACGTAATCGCCGATCCAAATTGGAACGGGTTCTTTTGTAAACGGATGCTCGGCATAAGCGCCGGTAAACACTCCGGATATGGTCTTCACATCGGCCATCCGCTCGCGTTCCGAACGGCGCGAAGTGGCTTCCACATAGGCTTCCACAGCAGCTTTCTGTTCGGGCGTTGTAATCCGGGCGACGAGTTCGTGCTCGGGCGCGAGGGTAACGAAGGTGACGCCGAAAATCGTGTCGGGCCGTGTGGTGAACACCTCTATTTTATACTGATTGGTATCGTCGCCGCTGAGTACAAAGTCGAGGGTATCTTTTTCCTCTTCGGAGTCCTTTACACGAAACGTCACCGATGCGCCGACCGATTTCCCGATCCAGTTGCGTTGGCTTTCCTTTAGCGACTCGGTCCAGTCGATGGTATCGAGTCCACGTAGCAAACGTTCCGCATAGGCCGAAATACGCATGCTCCACTGTGTCATCTTCTTCCGCACAACCGGGTAGCCGCCGCGTTCCGAAACACCGTTTACAATTTCGTCATTGGCCAGTACCGTCCCCAATGCCGGACACCAGTTGACTTCCGTTTCCGCCAGATAGGTGAGGCGGTATTTCAGGAGGATGCGTTCTTTTTGTGCGGCATCGAATCCGTTCCATTCGGCAGCGGTGAACGAAGGCGTATCGTCGTCGCAAACCGCGTCCACTCCCTCATTCCCCTTTTGCTCAAAGCGGTTAATAAGGGTTTGGATGCTTTCTGCCTTGTCCGCACCACGATCGTACCAGGATTCAAAAAGTTGGATGAAAATCCACTGTGTCCATTTATAATAATCGGGATTGGACGTACGCACCTCGCGCGCCCAATCGAAGGAAAACCCGATCTTATCGAGTTGTTCGCGATAGCGGGCGATGTTCTCGCGCGTCGTTTTTTCCGGATGTTGCCCGGTTTGGATGGCGTACTGTTCCGCCGGAAGGCCGAAACTGTCGTATCCCATGGGATGCAACACGTTGTAGCCTTGGTGGCGCTTGAAGCGTGCGTAGATATCCGACGCGATATAGCCCAGCGGATGCCCGACGTGAAGCCCGGCCCCGGAAGGGTATGGAAACATGTCCAACACATAGTACTTCGGCCGTGACGACCCGTTTTCAGCGGCGAACGTCTGGTTCTCGGCCCAGTATTTTTGCCATTTTGGCTCGATGTCTTTGGGTGCGTATTTCATAGGCCGCAAATGTAGTGGAAAAGCAGGAAATTTTGTGCGTCTCACGGGCGCGAGCCGTCCGGCAGACCGTTCCTTTTTGTATTTTTATACGACTGAAAAAACCATGATGCGCGTAATCCCCCTTTTTTTACTGTTCCTGCCCTTTTCGGTTTTGGCGCAGTCGTCTGTTGATTCCCTCAAAAGTCCGTTCCCGGCCGTTGATTCCTTATACCGGGAAGACCAGTTTTACGTCGGCCTCACCTATAACCGCTTACTCAAGACGCCGGAGGGGTATTCGCAAAACGGACTCGCGACCGGGTTTCACGCCGGGTTCCTTCGCGATATGCCCCTAAACAAAGCGCGTACGGTGGCCATGGCAGCGGGCTTGGGGCTTTCCTGGAACAAGTACCATCATGACATGTTTGTGTCCGAGTCGGGGGGAAATGTGACCTACCAGATCTTAGACGACATCGATTATGACCGCAACAAACTTGAACAGCTTTTTATAGAAGCGCCCTTCGAGTTCCGATGGCGGAATTCAACGCCTACCTCAACGAAATTTTGGCGTATCTACGCGGGTTTCAAGGTGCGTTGGCTGGTCTTCAGCAAGTCGACCTTTTCGGGCGACGATAAAATCGTGGTGCGACAAAATGACGACCTCGAGCCCCTGCAGTACGGGCCTACGCTTTCAGTGGGTTATAACACCTGGAACTTTCATGTGTATTACGGTATGAATTCGCTCTTCCGCGACGGTTTCCTCGATGACGGACAGGCGTTGGACATGCGCGCGCTGAACCTCGGCCTCATGTTCTACATCCTATAACCAGAAATAGAGCAGCATCGCCTGTGGGATGACACCCAGTCCGGTTCCGAGTAATAATTCCTGGTGGGAATGTGCTTTCATCACCAGACGTGACGTCGCGACCAGTCCGTTACAAAGCAGCAGCACGACAATCGGCAGGATCAGGCGTTCCTGTGCATGAAGACTGACGGAAATGGCAAAAATCGTGAGTGCTGAGATTCCGATCATATGCAGGCTGGCTTTGATGCGGAGTAGCACCAATACGAGGGAGGCCACGGTGCTCACCAGACATCCCAAAAAGAAGAAATGCAGCTCCGGATAGACGTCGAGCGGGATGGTCCGTTTTAGCAGCACCACCAGTAAAATGGAATGCACTACCAACGGGATGCGCCGCTGCGATGTTTCGGAAAGCATGATGGAATCGACTTTCCCCAACGACAACAACAGATAGTAGAAGGTTACGGGAATGAAAATCGTGATGATGACGATTTGTATCGTCAGCACAAACACCTCTTCGTAGTCAAACCGATAGCTGCCATAGACAAAAAACAGCATGATCGCATAGACCGAGATGAACAACGGGTGGAACAAATATGAAAAAATACGAAGGCTCCGTTCCACGTATCAGATTTTACGTCGCATCCGGCCGGATGGTATTTCTAAAAGGTCGCGATATTTGGCTACCGTCCGACGGGCAATCGGGTACCCCCGTTCCTTTAGCATATCGGCCAGGGCATCGTCATTCAACGGATTGCTCTTGTCTTCCTCATCGATGATATCCTGAAGGATTTTCTTGATTTCCAACGTCGATACATCTTCCCCCTGGTCGTTTTTCATCGCTTCTGAGAAGAACTCCTTGATGAGTTTGGTGCCATAGGGTGTTTCCACGTATTTACTGCTGGCGACCCTCGAGATGGTCGACACGTCCAGTCCGGTGCGCTCTGCAATATCCTTCAGGATCATCGGGCGAAGGCGTGTTTCGTCGCCCGTAAGGAAGTACTCCTCCTGATACTGCATAATCGCCGTCATCGTCACCATCAGGGTTTCCTGGCGTTGCTTGATGGCGTCGATGAACCACTTCGCCGAGTCGAGTTTTTGTTTGATGAACTGCACGGCATCCCGCTGCACGGTTTTGTCTTTCGACTCTTTGTAGGTTTGGAGCATATCCTGATAGTCCCGCGACACGTGCAAGGTCGGCGCGTTACGCCCGTTAAGTGAAAGTTCGAGATCGCCTTCGTTGATACGGATAGAGAAGTCGGGCACGACATTCTCGGTCGGACGCGTATTCCCTGCGAAATTCCCACCGGGCTTCGGGTTCAGTTTCTCGATTTCATGGATCGCATCCCGTAGCTGTTGGTTGCTGATCAGGAGGCGTTCCTGTAGCTTGTCATACTGTTTCTTCGTAAAGCGCTCGAAGTTCTTTTCGATGATATCCAGTGCGATCGAGACTGATTCGGTAGGCGTTTTGGCACGGAGTTGCAGCAACAGGCATTCCTGGAGGTCGCGGGCCCCCACACCGGCTGGTTCCAGGCTCTGCACGACATGCAACACCCGTTCTACGGTTTTTTCATCGGTGTAAATACCC
>DATGXZ010000454.1:0-2495 GCA_035298445.1 Flavobacterium sp. | reverse complement strand
AAATCCCCCAAATGTTAACCTACGACCACGTAACTATTACGGAGGCCACGCTTTTGCAAAAAGAGATGGCGTCCAAAATTTCGCTCGCGCCCTTAGAAGGTCCCATTCGGACCATAGCCGGGGCCGACATTTCGTTTAACCGTACCAGTCCGATTGTCTATGCCGGAATCGTCGTCTTGTCCTACCCTGACCTCCGTATTCTCGCCCATTCCCTCGTTGTTGCCGAAACCCATTTCCCTTATGTGTCTGGCTATCTGGCCTTTCGGGAAGCCCCTGCGTTGCAACAGGCCTGGGAACAATTACCGGAGAAACCGGATGTGGTAGTTTTGGACGGACAAGGTATTACGCATCCGCGCCGACTGGGTATCGCCTCGCATTTCGGTGTATTGAACAACCAGCCTTCGATTGGCTGCGCGAAGAGTATGCTGTATGGCCGGTACGACGAACCGGAATGGAAAAAACTGAGCGCCTCGGTTATCTACAGCCGCCTGAATGAACCGTTGGGTTATGCCCTGCGAACGAAAGACCGCGTGAAACCTATTTATGTGTCGCCCGGCCACATGATCAGCAGCAGGCAAAGCCTTGAGATCATCAAGAAGTGTATCCGGGGCTATCGCATTCCCGAGCCGACGCGGGTGGCGCATGACAAGGTCAACCTGTTCCGCACCGGTGAATTGTCTGCGGGTTATGTAGAATACCCGAAAGAAGATTTAGTCGATTCGTGACCATATCGTCGCGAAGTCCCAGTGATTGTCCCACTTCTGCGTGCGGGCAACTTCCGGAATGGCGGCCAATCGCGTACGCATATCGGCCATAACGCCGTTCTTGGCCGCAAATTCAACCGCCTGTTTATAGGCAGTCAAAAGACTGTTGTAAAACGACACGTACCGAACCTGGCGCCGCGCACTATACGATTGTGCCGTTTCGATGGCGTAGAGCATCACATCGCCAATCACCAACGGATCGACTCCTAATGTGATGAAATGCTTGATGTGTTTCTGCGCCACCGACCGGCGGAGCTTCGCGCGTTTGCCTCTCGTGGGAAAATACTCGTTGGCGATTTTGGCTTTTGCCGCGTCGGCGAGTTTTTCTTCCTGCGGATTGAACACAAAATTGTAGTAGGTCTTTACTTCCGGGAACTTCTCATACAGCAATACAAATTGTTCTTCGAGTTGCTCCTTCGTGAGTTCGGCGATGTATTTCTTCAGCTCGCGCTTGGCCATGGACGTTGTCTTTCATCGGTCAAGGTAAGGCAATTTTCCGGGCGACACAACTTCCGCGTGCATCTAGGTAGCGGCGGGTTTCCTATCTTTACAGCGTCAATACCTGTGGGATGCATCAATACGCCACGCGTTTTTTCGGATTTGCTTACAAGCTGCTTGTAAACTGGGGCGTCAACGACACCCTGGCCTCTTATGTGGCGGTGGCGTTTAATATCGTGTTATTGGGGTTCCTTTCCTACTGGATCTTCCGTATCTTCCGGTACACACTCGTACGCGCGCTTGTCATTGTGGCCCGCTACTCTTCTACCCGTTTCGATGACCTGCTGGTGTCGAATAAAACCGCCAAGTACGTCGCCCATCTGATTCCGCTTCTGTTCATTTACAAGATGATGCCCATCATCCTTGCGCGCTTTGACTATTGGGAAAATCTTTTTGGGAAGCTCGTCAGCATCTACATCATCCTGCTCGTGCTCTGGATTACCCGCACGATTTTCAACGCGCTTCGCGACTACCTGAAGTTCAAACCAGCCTACGCCGACAAGCCAATCGACAGCTACATACAGGTGGTGATGATTGTGTTATGGACATTCGGCGTCACGGCCATAATCGTCTTGCTCTTCGGTATTTCCCTCAATGTGTTTTTTGGGATGATTGGGGCAATTTCGGCAATTATCCTTTTGATTTTCAGGGATACGATATTAGGCTTTGTGGCGAGCATACAGGTGTCGGTGAACGATATGGTACGCATTGGCGACTGGATCACCATGGACAAATTCGGGGCCGACGGCGATGTGATCGAAATCAATCTCGCCACCGTCAAGGTCCGGAACTTCGACAATACGACCACGACCATCCCGACCTATAGCCTTATTTCGGATTCCTTCCGCAACTGGCGCGGCATGCAATCATCGGCCGGGCGCCGCATCAAACGGCACATCCTCCTGAAAGCCGGTAGCATCCGGTTTCTTTCAGATGCTGAGATAGACAGCCTGCGAAAAATCCAGCTGATTGCGCCCTACATCGACCAGCGACAGGCCGACATCCGAAAATACAACACCTCCCACCAAATCGATAAATCATTGTTGATCAACGGTCGTAACATGACGAATTTCGGTCTGTTCCGGAAATATATTACGCAATACCTGAACCAATATCCCGGACTCAACCGCGATATGCACCTCATGTGCCGTCAGTTACAACCGACACCGAACGGTATTCCCCTTGAGATTTATTGCTTTTCAAGCGACAAGCGTTGGGAGAGTTATGAATATA
>DATGXZ010000453.1:0-6796 GCA_035298445.1 Flavobacterium sp. | reverse complement strand
CGCCGACGGATTATCCGAAACGGAGGTTCGAAAAGGTGTCCGGGCAACCGTTGACGAGGCTATCAAAGAGGGATTTCGCGCGGTCATGCTTCGGCCCGATCAGGTTCCGGATGCCGTAGCCCGCATCCGTGCAGCAAAGTCCAAAACACTCTGTGGTACCGTAATCGATTTTCCAGAAGGGAAGGGCGGCGTCGAAAAGAAGCTGGCCGAACTGCAACAAGCCCTTGACGAGGGAGCCGACGAGGTAGATGTTGTATGCGACTACCAGGCCTTCCGACACGGCGACGAAGAGCGGGTACGCACGGAAGTAGCGGCCTGCACCGACCTGGCGCTCTCCCATCACAAAACGATCAAGTGGATACTCGAAACGGCAGCGCTCTCCGATGGAGAGATCGTGCGACTGACCGCACTGGTGCGCAACACGGTCATCCGAAGGGTAAAAGAAGACCGCTATCCCCATGTATTTTTGAAATCGTCAACCGGATTTTTCCCCGTACCAGAGGGAGCCGGCAATGGTGCCACGCCCGAAGCCATCGTCATGATGCTCGAAAATGCCTGTCCGCTGCCGGTTAAAGCGTCGGGCGGCATTCGTGATTTTGAAACCGCGCGGGCGTATATACGTCTGGGTGTCTCGCGTATCGGCACCTCGTCGGCGAAAGCCATCGCCGAAGGCCGTGTCTCGACAGCTACCTAGTTAAACTCCTATGAAACAACTCGCCTCGCTTCTTCTTTTTTTTGCTTTTCTGTCCACCAACGCCCAATCGTCCAACGATCCGGTATTTCCCGGGTGCGAATCCGAAACGGATCGTGCGGCCTGCTTTGCTACGAAGTTACAGGCATATGTCTACGATCACTTCACCGTGCCGGCGGAACTGCAATCGTATAGCGGGGAAGTGATTGTATTGTTTGAGGTAACCGAAGAGGGCACGTTCCGTGTGCTTTATGTCGATACGACGGAACCCGCGCTTGAAAAGGAAGCCCGTTCGGTGTTCGCATCGGTTCCGAAGGCAAAGCCCGGCTATCGGAATGGGGTTCCCGTTTATACCAAGTATACCCATCGCATCGCCATCCCGCTGCAGAAAGAGGCCGTGATGCCGGCAGGGGCTGTAGCAGGAACGAAGGGAAAGACAAGTGTTCCTGTTGTGGATGATCGGATACTCCCTGAATTAGACACCATCCGCACGCTTCCCTTCGAACATCGCCTTTACAGTTCGAATATGAATGTGCCGTTTACCCACGTGAGCTATGCTGCTTTTGAGGCGGCGATGAATGTCATAGGCGCGAACAACCACACGGGTTATAAGCCGTATCTCTACAGTGATGTCAAACGCTATTTTGACATGAAGGGTGAGAATGAGAAACTCTTCCGGAAGACCTCTTCCTGGTGGGGACGGAAAATCTGGAATGAGAACCTGGCCCAGTTTCAGGGGAAGGACTATTGGTTTACACTCAACCCGATGCTGGATGTGCGGGTGGGGAAAAGCGACCCGTCCGATTTTAGTTATACCTACCAGAATACGAGAGCGTTGCAGGTGCAGGGCGGACTAGGGGATAACCTGACTTTTACCACGACTATCTATGAAAGCCAAGGGCGCTTTGCCGATTATTACAACGACTACGCGCGGTCGCTCGCGCCGTCGGGCGGGAATCCGGCTATTATACCGGGTATCGGCATCGCAAAGGATTTCAAAACCGACGCCTTTGATTTCCCATCCGCAGAAGCGAACCTGTCATACTCACCCAGCCGGTACTTCAACCTGCAGTTGGGTTACGGCCGGAATTTCATCGGTGATGGCTACCGTTCACTGATATTGGGCGATGCGGCGAGTCCCTATCCGTATGTGAAGCTCCATTCTACCTTCTGGAAAATCCGGTATACCAATACCTATATGTGGCTGAAAGACGTGCGCGATGAAGTGACGGTCGATCGCACATACGCCACAAAATTCATGGCCAACCACTACCTGAGCCTCAACGTAACCAATCGCCTGAATCTCGGCCTCTTCGAATCGGTGATCTGGGCCAACACCAATGACCGTGGTTTCGATATTAACTTCGTCAACCCGATTATTTTCTACCGAAGCGTGGAGTTTGCGTCATCGGCGCGAAGCGGAAACGCCGCTTTAGGACTTACGTTTAAGTATAAATGGCGGAACAACCTGCATTTTTATGGGCAGTTCTTCCTCGATGAGTTTTCACTCGGTGCAGTGAAAGACGGTAACCAAAGCTGGCTGAATAAATATGGGTATCAGATAGGCGCGACCTACACGAATGCTTTTTCTATTCAGGGCCTGACCTTACAGGCGGAGTACAACCATGTGCGTCCCTACGTCTATTCCCACAGTGATCCGCTTACAAACTACGGGCATAATAACCAAAGCATGGGGCACCCATGGGGCGGCAACTTCCGTGAATTGCTGGCGATTGCCCGCTACCGAAAGGGACGTTACTATGCCGATGCCAAGTTGACGTATGGCATAAGGGGGCTCGACTTCAATACAGCAGACGACAATTTCAATTACGGAAGCGACATCTACCGCAATTATACGGAAGGACGTCCCTACGATACCGGTGTGCGGATTGGCCAGGGCAATAAAACCACCCTGGTGATGGGCGATGTGCAGGCGGGATATCTGGTGAACCCAACCACCAACCTGCGCGCGTTTGTCAACCTGATTGTCCGAAACGCCAGTCCGGAGCTCGAAACGCCCGTCATGCAGAACGGCACGACCACCTGGTTTATGGTGGGTATACGATCAGAGTTGTTCAACCTCTATTTCGACTATTAACCGCATAAAATTTCGGCAGCTAGGTTCCCCAAAACCAATTCCGTGCAGTATCTTTGCGCCGGTCTTTCTATGACCTTCAAAACCCAACGTCTTGAGCGGCGCACCGCATACCACTTTCCGGACCATAGTAGGTGATTTCAGGCAGATCACCAAGGCAGGACTTGCCATCAGCGTGGTATTCTCGTCATTGGCGGGTTATCTGCTGGGGATCGAGCAATTTTCTGCTTCCGACCTACTCACATTGCTAATGTTGGCGGTAGGGGGTTATTGTATGGTAGGCGCGTCGAATGCCTTCAACCAGATCATCGAGAAAGACCTTGATGCGAAGATGGACCGCACCCGGAACCGTCCGGTGGCGTCGGGGCGGATGTCACCTTCGGTTGCGTTTGTCATCGCCAGCCTCCTGACGGTAGCGGGCGTAGCCATCCTATACGCCATTAACCCCAAGACCGCCATGTTTGGCGCGATTTCGATTTTTTTATATGTGTGCGTTTATACACCCCTGAAGACCGTGACATCGCTGTCCGTTTTTGTGGGAGCCTTTCCCGGTGCCATCCCGTTTATGTTAGGATGGGTCGCGGCAACCGGTGAGTTTGGTATTGAGGCAGGAACGCTGTTTCTTATACAGTTTTTTTGGCAATTTCCCCATTTTTGGGCGATTGGTTGGTTTTTGTACGAAGACTATGAGAAGGCCGGATTTTATATGTTGCCTTCCGGAAAGCGAGACCGCACGACGGCGCTACAAACCATACTATACACATTATGGTTGACGATTGCATCGTTATTGCCCGCGTTTTTCATGCTCGGACGGTTACGTCTGTCGACGGTGGGCGCGGTTGTTGTCTTTCTACTCGGACTCTGGATGCTAGTATACGCCGTACGGCTGTACCGCGACCGGACGGCGAAGGCTGCCCGCACACTGATGCTTGTGAGCGTCAGCTACATCACGCTATTGCAAATTGTATATATTACCGATAAATTCCTTCAATAATGGCAACTTCCACAGATTATAAAGTCAAGAGTGACCGCTCAAAGAAGATGCTGCTTTGGGTTTCTATGGTCAGTATGGTGATGGTGTTTGCGGCGCTTACGAGTGCTTACGTCGTGAGCAGTTCTCGGGGCGACTGGAAACCGATTGACCTGCCGTCTTCTTTTTTCATCAGTACGGTCCTGATGCTGTTCAGCAGCGTGACGTTTTTTCTTGTCAAGAAGCAGGTGGTCGCCGGGAAAAGGGGAGGGGCATCGCTGTTCCTCGGGTTGACCTTTGTTCTCGGATGCGCCTTCGTATTCTTTCAGTTTGAAGGCTTTCAGCAGTTGTACAGAGACGGACTTTTTCCTGCCGGAAGCTATGCGACGATTAACGTTTCCTTCCTTTGGGTATTGGTACTGACCCACCTCGCACACCTTACAGGAGGAATGATATCACTGTTGGTTATAATTTATAATCATTTTAAACAGAAATACGGTCCGGGTCAAACACTTGGGATTGAACTGGGTGCGCTATTCTGGCACTTTCTCGATTTTCTGTGGCTTTACCTGTTTTTATTTTTGTATTTCTTCAAATAAGAAATTTGCGTAAATTTGGGGACTTTTTAACTAATGCGTTTTTATGGAGGCAACTGTTACGAATGCACAAACCAAAGTCTGGGGTGGCGGAAATGAGCCGCTCGGCGCCGGGTATGGGAAATTGATGATGTGGTTTTTCATCGTTTCCGATGCACTGACCTTCTCCGGATTCCTTGCCGCATACGGTTTTTCCAGATTTAAATTCATCGAGACCTGGCCTATCGCCGACGAAGTGTTTACCCACTTTCCGTTCATGCACGGTGTGTCAGCCCCGATGTATTACGTTGCCCTCATGACGTTTATCCTCATCTTTTCGTCTGTTACCATGGTACTTGCTGTGGATGCCGGACACCAGATGAAACAAAAACAAGTGACATTGTATCTCTTCCTTACCATCATTGGTGGTCTGATTTTCGTCGGGTCACAGGCATGGGAGTGGAAAAACTTTATATCAGGTGAGTATGGTGCGATCGAAACGAAGGGTGGTTCTATCCTGCAATTCGTCGACAGCAAAGGAAAACGCCTGACGCTGGATGAAGTGGCGGTAACATTGCCGGAAACCCGCGAGCAACTCGACCGAAGCAAAGGAACCTGGTTCATGAGCGAGTCTTCGTTGCCGAGTTATTCAGTGGCAGAAGTAAAGGCAGGTTTCGAAGCCCATCCGGATGTGCGTGTTCGCACGGAGGTAATCTATGAGGAAACCGCCGAACAAAAGAACGATGCGACCATCGACAAAAACTTGACAGAACGCAAGAAGAAGGTAATTCTGACCCGGGAAGCATCACTGGCCAGGATGAAAGACGCCCAAATCGTGGTAGAAGGCGCTAATTTGGTCCGTAACGAGTACGGAAGCAAGTTGTTTGCCGATTTCTTTTTCTTCATCACCGGTTTCCACGGTTTCCACGTGTTCTCAGGTGTAATCATCAACATCATCATCTTCCTCAACGTATTGCTTGGTACCTACCAGAAACGCGGCAGCTACGAAATGGTGGAGAAAGTGGGTCTCTATTGGCACTTTGTGGATTTGGTGTGGGTATTTGTCTTCACCGTATTCTATCTTGTATAATCAGTAAGTACTACGAATTATGGCACATGCGCATGACGGCGGTCACGTATCGAACGTAAAACGGATTTGGACGGTTTTCATCATCCTCTCGATTGTAACGACAGTTGAGGTGTTTCTGGGTATCGACAAACCCCATGTCCTTTACTTTAATCATTTCCTCGGAATGAACCTGTTGAACTGGGTGTTCTATATTCTTACCCTGTTCAAAGCCTACTATATCGTATGGGCATTCATGCACATGGAAGGAGAGCGCTCCAGTCTCCGTTGGTCTGTTGTGGCCACAGTGATTTTTCTGGTTGCGTACCTGCTTTTCATCCTTTTGGTGGAAGGACATTACATCTTTGGGGTCTTCCGCGACTCTACCATCAAATGGAACTTTTAAAAGGATATTAATTCACTGAAAAAGGCTCGTGTTTGCGGGCCTTTTTTTATTTTTGTATCACACTTATCGCACCCCGGAAATGAAGAAGAAACTTGTACTGTTTGTGTTGTTCATTGTTCCGATTGTCGTATATCTTTTCTTCGCGACGGGTGTCCATAATTTTACCACACTTCCCATTCTTACACGCGCTGTTCCGGAGATGGGCGACTGGAAAACCCTCTCGGGGAAACCGGTTAAATTGCAGGATAAGATCACCGTACTGGCCTTTGGCGGCGACAGCCTGCGCTCGCGTCAGGGAGACTATTTCAACCTCAACCAGAAGATATACGAACGGTATCACAAGTTCCGGAACCTGCAGTTCGTGGTGGTATGTCCGTTTGGTATGGAACCTGAAGCCAAGCGCCTCCTTGCCTCGATGGATGCTACCTCCGATGTGGAAGACTGGCATTTCGTTTTCGCGCCTAAGGAAGAGATTGCCACATTCTACAAAGGACTTCGTCTGCGTGGCCAATTAGATGCCGACCTGGGGTCTGATAACGTCGTGCTGATCGACAAAAAACGCAACCTTCGTGGCCGTCCGATGAAAAAGGAGTACAAAGAAAGCTACAATATGATGCACGCGTCCGAACTCAGCAACGAAATGCTGGATGATTTCAAGATACTGCTCTATGAATACAAGAAGGCGTATAAGTCCAATAACGTGGTGAAAAAACAGCCCCGAAATGAAAAATAAATCCTACATCGGCATTGCCTTAATTATTCTGGTGTTTGGTATACTGGTCATCCCCACAATCGTAAACCGCGTACGGAACCACGATGTCGTGAAAGGCGACCGACTGAATTCCGTAAGCGGCACCAAAGAAGAAGACGCCGGATCGTTGTATACCGTCAACAAAGCGCCATTCTTCGAACTGACCGACCAGGACGGGCGTACGATCAACAATGAATCGTATAAGGGAAAGGTCCTGTCGCCAAGGAAATCGGCGGCGTGGC
>DATGXZ010000452.1:0-2115 GCA_035298445.1 Flavobacterium sp. | reverse complement strand
GAACCGATCCAACCCAAAACCCAAAACCCAAAACCCAAAACTCAAAACGGATCCCCCCACTTCGCATCCGTATACACGTTCTCCCCGCCCAGCGTCATTAAAAACGCCTTCAATGCCGCTTTCTCGTCGTCTGTCATATTCAGGCGCTGTACGTGTCCGCCCGGAGACAAACGCGGGTCAAGGCGACGGTTCGGCTGGATATCCGCATTGTAGTGCGCGATTACCGCATCGAGAGTAGGGAGGATGCCATCGTGCATGAACGGTCCGTTCAGCGTGCCGTCTTTTTTCACGATGTCACGCAGCGAAGGTGCCCGGGTGTTGTCGAGGTCGACGGTCAGCGCCGGGTCAATTGTGGTCGTAACGCCATTGTTCTGTGAATCAGGGTTGATATCGAACTCCGGTGCGGCATGGCAACCGGCGCAACCCACGCCACCGCCCGTACGGTTACCATTACCGTCAAACGTCGGTGCCGCCGTGAACAACTGCTTGCCCTGGTTTTCCTGGGGCGTGAAGTTCGGAAACGGGACGTTATTGTTCGCCACCTGTGCGCGTCCTACATCGTATTTGGAATCAAAGGAAGTAATACTGCGTACGAACTGGGCCAGCGCGTTCTGTATGCGGGTTTCTGTAACCGTAGCATCGCCATAGGCAATGGTAAACAATTCCTGGTAGTAATCTACCGCCTGAAGTTTGGCAATCAGTTCCGGCATGCCCTGGTCGCCATTCGACCCACTGAAGCCCATTTCCGTGTGGTTCTGTATGGGCTGGGTCGTCTGCGCTTCCAGTGTTTCCGCCCGTTCGTCCCAGAAGAACTGCGGTTCGAAGCCAAAGCGGGCATTGATAAGGCGCATGGTGTGCCGGGTCGTGACACCATTCACCCCGTTACTGGCCACCAACGGATCCCCAAAAGCATGCGCCTGTTGGTGGCACGATGCGCAGGAAATGGTATTGTTGGAAGACAGTTTCTTATCGTAAAACAACACCCGTCCCAACGTAGCGCCCGCGTTGGTAATCGGATTGGTATTCGTGTTATCACGGTTGATATAGGCCGGAATCGCCTGGTTGGCATAGTTCGCCAGGTTGTCAGGGTCAATGGCATCGCCGAACGTAGCCGTGATCGCCGGATACGGATCGACCGGGATATACTCGCTATTATCGTCGTCTTTATTACATGCCCCCAGCGAAAGGGCCGCTATGGCAAACGGAAGAAATCGTTTCATGGTTAGGTGGTTAACAGGTTCGCAATCTACTAAACATTTCGGTATGGACGCCGCACAGCCGTTTAAGTTTAATTTAACAGGAAAAAAGCAGACGGTGGTCAGTTGCCAGTAGTCCGTCGTCCGCAACAAACCCCAACGCTCCGTCTTCTGAATCCGAGTCTTTCGATCTTCCCAACTCCCAACTCCCAACTCCTAACTCCTAACCCTGACCCCTCAACTATCAACCCTCAACTTCTATTCTTCCAAACTTCCCACTATATTTGTACTCCATAACACAAAACGTATGAAGCTACTCGAAGGAAAAACGGCCATCATCACCGGGGCCAGTCGCGGCATCGGAAAAGGGATCGCCGAAGTATTCGCAAAACAGGGCGCTAATGTCGCTTTTACCTACAGTTCATCTGCCGAGTCGGCCAAGGCCCTTGAAGACAGCCTGAACGCCATGGGTATCAAAGCAAAAGGCTACCAGTCGGATGCCTCGGATTTCAACCAGGCACAGGAATTTGTGAATGCCGTACTGGCGGATTTCGGTAAAGTCGATATCCTCATCAACAACGCCGGCATCACCAAAGACAACCTCCTGATGCGGATGTCGGAAGAAGATTTCGATAAAGTAATTGCCGTCAACCTGAAGTCGGTTTTCAATATGACAAAGGCCATCCAGAAAACGTTCCTGGGCCAACGTTCGGGCTCCATCATCAATATGAGTTCGGTCGTGGGCGTGAAAGGAAACGCTGGACAGGCCAATTACGCGGCCTCGAAAGCAGGTGTTATCGGCTTTACAAAGTCGGTGGCACTCGAACTCGGCTCGCGTAACATCCGTTGCAACGCCATCGCGCCGGGTTTCATCGAAACTGAAATGACGGCCAAGCTGGGTGAGAACGTAGTGAAAGAA
>DATGXZ010000451.1:0-2438 GCA_035298445.1 Flavobacterium sp. | reverse complement strand
GTTGAAACTGATGAAGCAATAACCGCTGCAAACCTTCTGAAACGGCTTTCGGCGCACGTCGTGATTTCTTATATTTGAGGATGCTACGATCGTTGTTACCCATCCTATTTCTTGTTTTTTCGTACGGCAGCCAGGCCCAACAGTCGAAATCAGTTGATTTCCGGACGGCTAACGGGCGTTTGACCTTCGTACATGCGGAGAAAAAAGTCAGTGGGACGGCGCGCTACACCTTCGACCTTCTGCGCCCGGTGGATACCGTTTACCTCGATGCCCGGAGGATGCAGGTCGATTCTGTGCGATTGAATGGGAAAAAGGCAGCCTTCGTCCTTACCGATAAACAATTGAAAATCGTCCTTCCTAACAAACGGAAGAAAAAGGGCAACCAACTCGCGTTTACCTATACCGCCTCGCCCCGTCAGGCACTTTATTTCACCGGAGAGGGAGAAGGCGCACAAATCTGGTCACAAGGACAGGGGAAGTTCACAAGCAACTGGTTCCCATCGCTCGATGATACCAACGATAAGATGGTTTTTTCGCTGTCATTTGAAGTGCCGGATGGCCAGATTGGCGTGTCAAACGGCGAACAGGTGGCGTCGAAAAGCGATCGGCGCGTATCGTTCGCCATGCAACAGCCCATGTCTTCCTACTTGCTGATGGTGGCCATCGGACGGTTTACGCGTTTCCGCGATACGTCGACTTCGGGCGTGCCGATGGAGTTTTACCTCGAGCCGGCTGATTCCGCCAAGTTCGAAGCCACCTATCGTTATTCGCGTCGCATCTTTGATTTTTTCGAACGCGAGATCGGCGTACCCTATCCCTGGAACATCTACCGTCAACTACCCGTGCAGGATTTTTTATATGGCGGGATGGAAAACACCACCTCTACGCTTTTCGCCCGCGATTATGTGGTTGACAGCATCGGTTGGAACGACCGCGACTATACCAACGTCAACGCCCACGAACTCGCCCATCAATGGTTCGGCGACCTCGTGACGGCAGCATCCGACGACCACCATTGGCTGCAGGAAGGTTTTGCAACGTATTACGCACTGCTGGCCGAACGGGACGTCTTTGGCGACGACTACTTCCAGTTGCGATTATACGAAAACGCTGTGCAGATTGAGCGCAGCAAAGAACAAAAGCCTGTGGTAGGTTCCGGTGCCAGTTCCATGATTTATTACCAGAAAGGAGGCTGGGCGCTGCACGCCCTTCGCGAAACTATCGGGGAGGCACGCTTTCGTAAAGCAGTAGAAGCCTACCTCCGAAAGTACCAATTCCGAAACGTCACTACTGAACAATTCCTGGCAGAAGTCGAACGTGCGGCCCCTGCCTTCGATAGCGCCGCCTACCGTCGGAAATGGTTGGACAACCCCGATTTTGACATGGAAGAGGCGCTGCGGCTTTTGCGGAAGAACACCTTCATGCAACGCTATTTTGACGTGTCGGGATTAGAGGAACAACCGTTTGAAGCCAAGAAAGAACGTTTTGCCACACTCCTTACGGGCAACGACTATTGGCCCATTAAGGAAGAAGTGGTCTTCCAACTGACGCAAATGTCATTTGACGAAAAGAAAGCGCTTCTGGAAGCAGCCCTCGCCACGAACGACGTACACGTCCGGCAGGCGGTAGCGCGGACGATGGGTAAAATTCCGGCAGAAGCCTATGCGATGTATGTGTCCTTGCTCGACGATCCGTCGTACATCACAAGAGAAATTGTCTTGAATGCACTTTGTTCGCAATTTCCTGAAAAGCGGAAGGAACTCCTCGACAAAACCCGAGGGATTGAAGGATTCAGCGATAAGAACCTCCGCATTCTCTGGTTGACGCTGGCGTTGAAGGCCAAAGACTATGATCCGGCAGGCAATGCGTCATATTACGATGAGTTGCTGCGGTATGCGTCGCCTGCTTATGAGAGCAACGTCCGCGAGAATGCGCTCACAAACCTGTTGTTTCTCGACCCGAACGACACCAATGCGTTAGAGGCGTTGGCAAGGGCCACCGTCCACCACAAATGGCTGTTTGTGAAATTCAGCCGCGACCGCATTCGAAACCTGATCAAGAAAGAACGCTACCGTACCTTTTTCAGTGAATTGCTGGCGAAATTGCCCGATGCGGAACGAACGGCGGTCGAAAACCTACTCAAGGAATCCAAATGAAAGCACTCGTCATTTCCGGTGGCGGCAGCAAAGGCGCCTTTGCGGGCGGAGTTGCCCAGTATTTAATGGAAGAGAAGAAACACGAATACGACCTCATGCTCGGCACTTCGACAGGCAGCCTGCTCATTCCGCATCTTGCGTTGGGGAAAGTGGATAAAATCAGGGATATCTACACCAACGTTAACATGAAGAACATCTTCAACGTCAACCCGTTTCTCGTCCGGACGCGGAATGGCATGCAGACCGTGTCGATCAACCACTTCAATGTCGTATGGCAGTTCC
>DATGXZ010000450.1:0-3678 GCA_035298445.1 Flavobacterium sp. | reverse complement strand
CTGTCCTTCCGCTCCCATTTTGTGACCGGCACCCTACTCGTCAAAAACATCGCTCTTTGGGATTTTGTCACCTATTACGCCAATAGCACCTATTATGTACTTATCAATATTTTTATCTACCGCGAAAGCCGACGCGTCACCCAAACTGCTAACTGACCTCGCGTTCGGGATTGTGACCGCACTTTTCTTCTTCACGCTAATCATTGTGTTCTGCGTCATCCTCATCCGGCTTTACTTCCGGAAGATCCGCAACTATACCGCCCAACTCTACCAAAAGGACCTAGATTTCCAGAAGACACTAACGGCTACCGTCCTTGAAACGCAGGAACAAGTGCTGCAGAACATCTCGCAGGACCTTCATGACGATGCGGGCCAACAGCTTACCTACCTCAATTTCCAGTTGGAGAACCTGAAACTCGATGCGCCCCAACTCACGCCGTCGCTCGAACCCATCTCCAAAGCTGTATCCGAATTATCCGAATCAATCCGCGGCATCAGCCATTCCCTCAACCACCAACTCATCAACAGCCAGAACCTCATTATAACAATCGAAAAAGAAATCGAACGGCTCAACCGGCAGAAATCCATCTCTTTTACCTATACCGCAACCGGTGGCCCCGACCTACTTCTTCCTCCGGGCCACCAGATCGTGATCTACCGGATCTTTCAGGAAAGTATCCAAAACATCCTCAAACACGCCAGGGCTACGCAGGTGACGGTCGACATCCATACGACACCCTTCCGCCTGACGGTCCGCGACAACGGCAATGGCTTTGATCCCGAACTCGTTTCGACAGGGGGAACCCTGGGTTTACAGAACCTGCGCAGCCGCGCCGCGTTGATTGGCTGTGGCGTCACGATCGATACGACACCCCGAGAAGGCACCGTCGTAACCTTAACTGCAACACCTAACTAAACGCATATGGAAACCATCAGGATCGGCATCATTGACGACCACCAGATCGTCCGGCACGCACTGCGTGAATTGATTGAGAAAATGGGACGCTTCAAGGTGAGCCATGAATTCGAGCATGGAGACGCCTTTCTCGACGCCCTTCCGCTGTCGGATGCACCTGAACTATATCTCCTCGACTACTCGATGCCCCACAAAAATGGGATTGACGTCCTGCGCGCCCTTGAAGAGCGGGAAGATGATTCGAAAATGCTCCTCCTCACCCAACACTTCGACGAAGACATCATCAACGATGCCTATCATTTCGGCGCCCGTGGCTTTCTTCACAAGAACTGCACCGCCCAGGAACTTCGGAACGCCATCGATACCGTCGTCAATGTCGGATACTACAATATTACTGACATCCTCAGGCGTGTCAGGAACTTCGATCCGAAACAAAAAAACAGTAAAAAGCCCCTGCTGTCTGACCGGGAAATGCACTTCCTGACGCTGGTGTGCGACGAACGCGAATTTACCTATGATCAAATGGCCGACCTGATGCACGTATCTGTCAAATCCATCGAATCGTATCGCACTGCGCTATTCGAGCGCTACCAGATCAAATCAAAAGTCGGACTGGTGCTCTTCTCGTTCCGGCATAGATTGACGCCGCCGTTTCTCGAAGAAAACGAGAAGGGAGGGGGTAGGAATTAGGAGTTAGGAGTTAGGGGTTGGGTTCGACGCTCAGTTACTCAGTTGCTCAGTTACTCAATTACTCAGTTGCTCAGTTACTCAGTTGCTCAGTTACTCAGTTCCGTTCCTCCCCCCCGACATCCGCAAAATCACCCATACGTGCGGAAAGGTAATCGCCGCCAGGAACGAGAAAAACAACGGTTCAAACACCAATTCGTCCTGCAGAAGGAGGTAGGAAATAAGAAGTCCGGCCAATGCGATCCCCCAATAGGGTAGTGCGTTTCTCAGATATTGCTTCCATTCCCCCACTCCGGCCCTTCCGTATAAAAAGCGAAGTTGGTCGAGCAGGGACGGAACGCTATGCCATAAAATGAAATACAGCGCAAAACCCCATATGAGTCCGGATACTTTAAACAAGACGGCAAACACACCCAGGTAAAACAGTTCCCGCACCCATACTGACCGGAACACCGCGTCACGCGTGCCTAATGCTATTCCCATAAGCGCGACCCCACTACCTACCAACGCCAAACCCCACCCAAAAACGACCAAAGGAACGAGGGCGTGGGTAATCCCAAACACAATCTGTTGCACCTCTTCGTTGTGGAAATAAAAAACGAGGAACAGCACCAACAGCCCATACAGCGTAAAAAACACGGTGCGAAATCCTTTGCCCACTGTCGGGCCCAAATGTGCCCCTATATGCTGTTCGCCAAAATGATAGCCACTTGCAACGATAAATAAAAGCAGTGCTACCCCTGGCACCAGGTAGAAAAGCGCAGCGGCAGCCACCACGAATGCCACATAATAACCCCACATCCGCCTGCGATCATGCATACGGAAAGAAGAGCCGGTGTGCCGGATAAGTTGCAGGTCGTTCGCCCCATGCAGGATCCCAAACGTAAAAATCAGCGCAAATCCCAATAACGCCTGAACCGCGTGCGACAGGAACGAATCGATCCAGAGTCCGACGAAGCTGGCAACAAGCGCAAAACGGGCATATTTCGGCATCCTGAAAAATTTTGTTTAAAGATAATTGAAAAAAGATTAAACAAAAACGATTTCGTGTTTAACGTCTTTGTAGTTTTACATAAACAAAATTAGTAACCCTTAAAACTTTTGTCACATGATTCATTTAACAACGATTCCGATGACCGTGTCGAAACTGCTGCCAACAGACTACATCGGATTTACCTTTTTTGTAGGGTGCATGGCCATGATGGCAGCATCCGCGTTCTTTTTCCTGTCTCTTAACCAATTCGACAAGAAGTGGCGCACTTCGGTTTTGGTTTCGGGATTGATTACGTTTATTGCTGCTGTTCACTATTATTACATGCGCGATTACTGGGCCGCGTTCCAGGAATCGCCGACGTTTTTCCGCTATGTTGACTGGATCCTCACCGTACCGTTGATGTGCCTCGAGTTCTACCTCATCCTCAAAGTAGCCGGCGCCAAGCAGGGCCTCTTGTGGAAAATGATCTTCTATTCGGTCATTATGCTTATCACCGGCTACTTCGGAGAAGCAGTAGATCCGGCCAACGCATGGCTGTGGGGCCTCGTGTCAGGTATCGCCTATTTCGCCATTGTGTATGAAATCTGGCTCGGCTCGGCCTCTAAACTGGCACAGGCCGCAGGCGGCAACGTATTGGCAGCACACAAAATCCTGTGTTGGTTTGTGCTCGTAGGATGGGCCATCTACCCACTCGGCTACATGCTGGGCACCGACGGCTGGTATACCGGCATCCTCGGAAAAGGAAATGTAGATGTGGCGTATAACATCGCCGACGCCATCAACAAAATCGGATTTGGCCTGGTGATCTACACCCTCGCAGTCAAATCACAGAAAGACTAAGGTTGTTGTAGTTGTAGTGAAAGACCGGGTTGGAAACAGCCCGGTTTTTTTTTAGAGCGAGTAGCAAGGAGCGGGAAAGCAGTCACAGTCGCAGTCGCAGTCACAGTCGCAGTCGCAGGAGTAGGCAGTGGGCAGTGGCAGTAGGCAGTGATCAGTGTTTGGTAGTTAGTAATGGGTTGTTGGACGCTCAGGGACTAAGGGACTCAGGCGCTCAGGGACTCAATTCCCCACACCTCATCAT
>DATGXZ010000449.1:0-15009 GCA_035298445.1 Flavobacterium sp. | reverse complement strand
CTGCTACGTGCGTGCGGGGTTTTGAGGGAACCGATTTGGTCGTTCGCACTACGCTCTTCGAAGAGTGGCAGGAAACCAGGGTAAAAAGGGCGAGAAAAAACGTGATTCTTTTATACATCTAACGTCAATATTGGTCGTTTCATTTTTCGTAGTCGTGCATTCATGGCGGTAACTCCCTGCAAGCCACCCGTATGGATCAATAAAATCCGGGTCCCGGGGGCAAACCGTCCGTTGGCGATTTCCCTCATAACGCCGAAAACCATCTTTCCCGTATAAACAGGGTCAAGCGGAATTCCGGTTTCTGCATGGAAAGCATTGATAAAAGCCACCAATCGGTCATCCGTTTGGGCATACCCTCCGAATTCATAGCCGGTAACGAGTTCCCAATTGTCATTATTTGCAAATTTACGAATATCCTCTTTTAGGAAATCGCCTTTTACAGCCGGAAATCCGAGGATTTTTTGGTGGGGTGCCGCGGCACGTGAAAGGCCCGCGATAGTGCCACCGGTGCCAACGGAACAGCAGATGATGTCGTAGTACTCATCCTGCGTTCCAAGTATTTCGCTACAGCCTTTGACGGCCAATTCGTTGGTGCCTCCTTCGGGCAGCACAAACGCGTGTGGCCATTGCTGAAGGAGGGCATCACAAAACGCAGTATCGTTCCGCATACGATACGTTTCCCTTGAAAGAAACCGGAATTCCATACCGCATTCCTGGGCAAATCGCAGCGTCGGGCTATCGGATAGCTGGGTTTCCCATTCTTCTCCCCGGATCAGTCCCAACGACGAGAGACCCGCTTCCCGGGCGGCAAACGCCGTCGCTGCGATGTGGTTGGAATGGGGGCCGCCAAACGTCACCAACAAGCGGGCACGAACTGATAGTGCACCCCTCAGATTATATTTAAGCTTTCGATATTTGTTTCCCGAAACGATGGGATGAATGAGATCTTCTCGCCGAATAGCGAGCTCAATTGAAAAAGGGGTCTGTATAAGACTTGTCGGCACTTCCACAATAGCGCAAAAATAGGCAATAAAAAAACGGCCGGAGCCGTCTTGTTATTTAACCAGTATCTTACGCGTAATGGGCTTCTTACCGATGCGGTCGATCTTTATGATATAGGCTCCGGAAGCCAATTGTGCCGTAGAGTAGCGTAACTGCGTCGCTGTAGTCGGGTCAGAAACGGTCATTACCACCCTTCCCGCAATATCAAATACACGCACCGACTGGATCTTATCGGAAGCCGGATTCTCAATCCACAGTTGCCGAACAGTGTTATTTTGAAAAACGCCCAATGTGGCGAGTGACTCATCCGGTGTAGAAAGCGCATTGAGATCCTTAAAACAAAGTTTGAAGCGTGAGCTATCGACACCGCTTGCGACATCGACCAAATAGGCTGACTCTCGCAGGTTGTGATAGGAGTCATCGGCGGTATCATGGATGAAAATAGCCTGTTGCGATGGGAACTCAACGGTCTCGCCCAGCGAAAAACCAATAGTCGTGTCTTCCTCTGCTTTCACCACCATGGGCACTATGCGATTTACTGAAAACGGTACGGCATCAATTACGAAATTTTTCCCGTCAAGGTAAAATCCTGCATCCGTCGTGAAATCGTCTGCATTTTCCGCCTCCATACCATGATCAAGGCCTTCGGTAGCTGTATGTTCGAGAATCAATACAGCTTGTCGGGAGAACCCATTGCCCAACGAAATATTCAGGCGGATTTGGGTGGGCACTGTAAGAGTGTCATTCGATTCTCCTTCCACACTATCAATTGCGGCGGCCGCAGCGGCCGAACGCGAGAAGACACTGTTGTTGGAAGCGCCTTCCGTCACGAAAGTGCGATGACTATTTTTAAGGGAGACACTTCCATTACTAGTCCCTTTCACCATAAAACCCTGTCCGACAGGGGCATACCGGCGCGGAATGGCCGTACCCGTTCCGACCGACGGGTTGTTGACAGAACCGTCATTGTTGTAAGTAGCAAACGTTGCAGCCGTGTAAACACCTGTTGATGCCATGCTCACGGGTACGTATGCACCATATCCGCCCACGTATTGGTTAAGATTGTGTGAGTTGGGCGTGACACTTTGCTCCCAAAAATAGGCAGATCCATCTATGGCAGTATTACCCGAATCCAGTAGGAAGGCGTTGAGATCCAAAGCTGACGGATATGGATTTCCGGTAAGAGTATATTTTCCTGAACCGACGCTCACTGAAATCGTTCCGTCGTTCGGCCGTCCGCGGAAATCATAGCGTTGCGCGCTTCCCGGATTGTTACTTACGCCCAATATGGACGTGGCGTCTGTTCCAGACGTCCCCTTCATCGTGAATCCCTGGCCTGCCGAGATGGTGGAGGCACTTCCAACAGGTATCCATTCAGAATAATTGGTCCCAGACAGAAATTTATACACCCAATAAGGCGCAATACTCAGCGGGTTGGCGATACCATCCAAACCAGTCACATTATTGGGTAACATAACCGCTGAAGTGCTGGCCGTAGCAGTAGTTGGTCTGGAGAGTTGCGTAACACCAAAATCAATGTTGCCCGTACCTGTTGTGCCGCCCACAGGTGAGCACCAATAGTTATATTTATATTGGTTGGAACTTCCTTCCTGGTAAATAGACAGCACGCCCGAACCCGTGTTGCTGGAAGCACCCGTCGTTCGCTGTACCAGTTGAGAGGAACCTCTCATGTATAGAAGCGTAGAGGCACCCAACTGTACTTGCTGCGATACTGTAACCACCTGATTAACTGCATACAGATAGCTACTGCCTGTCATATACAATTGGCTGTAAACGGAAGTCAACTGAAAGGCCAACCAACATGTCAAAACGAATCGTTTCATCTTTCTTCATTTAGAGGAGCACGCTGTGCGCTTTACTTGCCTTTACGCGTAGTTTTCACCGCACATCGCCTTCGTCGTTATTCAAGATTTTCAAAGATTTACACACAGTATTAAAAAAAATACTACATTAGCCGGCGATCCTACGTCTTTCCACTAGCAAGGAAAATGTCTACGTCTGCCCCAAAACGATAATCTAAAATTATCTCAGACGAAGACAAGGGGGGGATTAAGAGATGCGTACTAAACGCAGGATGCTGGCCTCAATGTTTACGTTTCGATCTCCGTCTTAGATCGCGACTAATCATTATGTTGGTCGCTCGGAACGGCTGTCGTACTTCGTTTTGTCTAATTGTTGACATTTCTCCCCTTTCTATTTCTTACGGAAGGCAACCTTGCCCTGCCCCCGTGCATTTTTCTGGAACAAATGTGCGCCGGAAATCCTGCCGTACCAAAGATTACATGGGTGTTGTCCGAAAGTTACCTTCGGGCGGACCTATACCTTCCTAAAAGGGGTGCGTTCGGCATTTTCTACTATGACGGGGCTACAACAAACCGCTTATGCCAATATTTTGACCGAATAAGTCAATTTTAATACCGTTTACGACATTATCTGTGTGGATGGAGCGGTAAAGAAATGCGATCGTAGGTAAAAAGACCTTTCCGCTTCGGGCAAAAGTCAAGCCCGCGCCTTACTCCAAAGCACGTAACCGCTTCCTTCCGCTACCCTCTTATACTTTGGAGCGGTTGAGAGGAAATAGTAAATTGTGGCTATTGCTAAAGCCGTCTTCCGTCGCGGGCACCACTTCATACCGACCCCGGAGGCGCTTTAAAAAGCGGCCTGCCAGATAGAGACCCAGACCGGAAATATTTCGCTGGTCGGCTTGCCCATTGAGGAAATCCCCCAACCTCTTCGCCAGTTCAGTGTCAATAACAGCACCGTCATCCAAAATCCGGAATTTCAGATGTTTTGGTGAGGTGTCTATCGACATCTTTATGACATGGGCTTTTCCATGCCGAACTGAATTTGTGAGCAGATTTCGCACTATCGTTCGGAAGGCATTCGGATCTGAAAGTTGTAGTTCCGAGGCTGGCCCAGACAATTCATAGCCTACTTTCGTTTCATACGAGGCGAAGAAAGCTTCGAGTTCTAAAAGTACGCCTCGTATGACTTCCTCAAGCGCCATTTCCTGATTGGCGTCGGACCGGTCATGCCATAGCCAACCCACCAAATTGTGGCAAAGCCCTTGTATATGATGGAGATAGAGCCTTTGTCTCCGAAGCCCTTCGCTTATGGAACCGTCATCAGGAAGGCTCTTTTCCATTCGCGTATTCAACATCTCCAGTGCGCTTAACGGAGACAACAAATCGTGTGAAATCACGCGTTTCACGTCTTCCTGTTGTTGATTTAGCGCCTGCAACTTCCGACGCGTCACGTAATTATAGTAACCTAATGCCGTGGTGATGATAGCGACGAGGGCGCCCATAAGAAACAGGTAATAGAACTTGCGTCGTTCTTTTTCCTTCTGAAGAAGTTCCGCATCTTTCTGTTTTACTTTATAGCGGGATTCCAACGTTTGAACCGCTACCTCCTTCTGGCTCAAGGCTTCTGCTGCCTCTACACTGTCTTTGAGAACTGTATATTCCAACGCATTCCTGAAATCGTTCTTTCTTCGGAATGCATCTGCCATACAGTCATAAATATCAAATAACAATTGATTGTCGTGGATGTGCGTTCGCTCGTACGCTGCCAATGCCTTCAGATACACTGCAATTTGCTGATCCGGAGTCGTAATTTTACTGGCGTAACTGGAATCAAGGAGGGCGCGGCTTCGTCTTCTCATTGGCGCGGTGGCCACGCATACCTGCATCATCGAATCAGACTGAACCCGCATTTCTTTATAATAATAATCCATCATCAGGTTCTGCCTGCCCGTCCATAATAAGATCGAATCGGGTCGCAGTGCCTCGAATTGGCGGTAGATGCCTTCAAAATAGCGGATGTCTTGTTTTTTAATCAGCTTGAGGTCACTTATCAACAAGCTTTGCAAATAATATTGACGGTGTTCGATGTGTGAAGACGACCGTACCAAATCGGTGAGCCGCTTCTCGTAACGCTTGAGATCAGACGCACTGATACCCCCATCATCGGTTGTCGTCCCGGAACGGTGGGCCAAAATTTTATAGGCGTCGACCATACCAAACGTGTCCTGTGTGGCCTCGAAAAAATCCCTTGCCTTGACGGCATGTAAGTAGCACAGGTGGCGGTTGTATTTATTTTGGTACCGTGCTTCAAGAATGTGATACACCGACCGAAAAATCGAATCGTTACTTTGTCGGGTAAGCCGGTCAATCAAATTCAGGGTGTCACGAGTGGGGTATGATTCGCGAGATGACTCATACAGCAAATGTGACATCATCATCCGAAGGGCAACCGGATGTGCTGAACCGTAAAGCTGCCGAACCTTCTGTATCTCAGCATAGCTATACTGGCGGTGAAAGTCGTGAGCGGTAAGGCGACCTGCCTCCGGCGTGCTTTCTGCCCCCGGAGAGCAGGCAAAAAAAATCAGGAAAATGACACATCCCAACCACCAAATAAGCAGTTTGAACTGATGATTACGAGATTTGAAAAGGTACTTGCCCATCTTACAGCAATCGAAAGTATACAATTTGCCTTACAAATTCAGGCTGGTCACCTTTTTTATACTCCTTTTGAATGGAGATACACGGAATCGTGACAACTATAAATGATAGTACCGATCAAGAAAAGACTTGCGGAAGGAACGGCTGATATACGCTTTCGTCGATTTCAGGTAGATGATATTCTCTTCCAGATCAATGGCATCAATATACTTCATGTTCACCACGTACGACTGATGTACCTGCACAAAATGGACAGGCAGTTTCCGCACAAACTGCTGAAGCGTCGATCGAAAAGGGAACTGACGCCCGTCAAACCAAACGTTAAGGTATTTACCGTCGACCTGAATAATTTCAATCTTTTCGACTTCTACCTTTCGAATAAGCCGCCCCACTTTGATAAAGAAGAAATCCTTAACGGCATTTTGCTGTACATCCGCTTCATATTTTGCTGTCACCAAATCAATCGCCTTACGCAACTCGAACCCACTACAGCCTTTTGAAAGAAATTCCATCGGCTTTACTTTCATAATTTGGTCAAAGACTGTATCATTATAAAAAGTCGATAGCATAATGACGGGTATGTTGGTATTAAGGAGATAATCTTCCACGAAATCCAATCCCGTTTTTCCTTTGTCAAGATAATAATCGATCAAAACGATATCCGGGTCCGTATCCGCCCACGCAGTGACAGCGTTGTCATAACCCTGCGCCTTAACAATGTTTTTGAACCCCAGCGCTTCCAACTTCTCTTCGAGCATTGCGAGGTGCATGTCATCGTCATCGATGATTAAAAGGTGTGGTTGCGGTTTCATTGCAGAATGGTTAGTGGGATAAAAATACTAATTCCACATAATAGATTTACATCAAGGCTCCGTTTGAGGCATATTTTCAGTAGACACATACGAAAATTGAGCTTTATCCAATTAAACCGTATTTTTGGGGTCGAAAATGAACGAGAACAGCCCAAAACCTGTATTAATCGAAGGAGAAGACTTCTACCTCACTCCTGAGGGCTATCGTTGCTTCACCGAAAAGTACCATCTGGCACGCGGCTATTGCTGCAAAAGCGGCTGTCGCCACTGCCCGTATGGCTTCGACAAAAACACCGGAACCAACCGGAAAACACCATCCAATACACCTAAAAATGGATAATTTCAAGGAGCTGATACGCCAGGGTATTCCCGCAACCCTTCCGGCGCCAAAACCGTATGACCCTTCGATCAACCACGCCCCAAAACGCAAGGAAATCCTGAGCGACGAGGAAAAGAAACTGGCACTCCGGAATGCCTTGCGGTATTTTGACCCGAAGCACCATGCGACGTTGTTGCCGGAATTCCGCGCCGAACTCGAAACATACGGACGTATCTATATGTACCGGTTCAGACCCGACTACCGCATGTACGCCCGCCCTATCGACGAGTATCCGGGAAACAGCCTGCAGGCGCGCGCGATCATGCTTATGATCCAAAACAACCTCGACTATGCCGTCGCCCAGCACCCGCATGAACTCATCACCTATGGCGGAAATGGCGGCGTGTTCCAAAACTGGGCGCAATACCTGCTTACCATGCGCTACCTCTCCGAAATGACAGACGAGCAGACGTTGGTGATGTATTCGGGGCATCCGATGGGACTTTTCCCGTCGCACAAAGACGCACCGCGGGTCGTAGTCACCAACGGTATGATGATCCCGAACTATTCCAAACCCGACGATTGGGAACGCTTCAACGCGCTTGGCGTAACGCAATACGGACAAATGACGGCCGGTAGTTACATGTACATCGGCCCGCAAGGTATTGTCCACGGTACCACCATCACCGTATTGAACGGCTTCCGCAAAATCGGGAAATCACCCGAAGGCTCGTTGTTCGTGACCTCCGGACTTGGCGGCATGAGCGGTGCGCAGCCGAAAGCGGGCAATATCGCCGGTTGTATCACCGTCTGCGCGGAAGTCAATCCGAAAATTACCCATATCCGCCACTCCCAAAAATGGATTGATGAAGTATGGGAAGAACTTGACGGACTCGTATCCCGCGTTCGGGCCGCGCAGGCCGCAAAGGAAACCGTTTCGCTTGCCTATCTCGGGAACGTGGTGGACATTTGGGAGCGCTTCGATGCGGAAGGATTACATATAGACCTGGGTTCTGACCAGACCTCCCTACACAATCCGTGGGCGGGTGGCTATTACCCTGCCGGACTCACGTTTGAAGAATCCAACAGGATGATGGCAGAAGATCCGGCAGCGTTTCGCGCGAAAGTACAGGAAAGCCTCCGACGTCATGCGGCTGCCGTCAACCACCACACGGCAAAAGGCACCTATTTCTTTGATTATGGAAACGCCTTCCTGCTGGAATGTTCAAGGGCTGGTGCCGATATTATGGCCGCAAACCACATCGACTTCCGTTATCCAAGCTACGTGCAGGATATCATGGGACCTATGTGTTTCGACTACGGATTTGGACCGTTCCGATGGGTTTGTACCACAGGAAAACAGGAAGATCTCGACCAGACGGATGCCATCGCCCGGCAGGTCCTGGAGGAAATGGCCCAAACAGCGCCCGATGAAATCCGTTTGCAGATGGAAGATAACATCCGCTGGATCAAAGGAGCCAAGGCCAATGACCTGGTCGTAGGGTCGAAAGCACGCATCCTTTACGCCGACGCAGAAGGACGGATGCGCATCGCACAGGCCTTTAACGACGCCATTGCTACCGGCGCCATCGGGCCCGTGGTACTCGGTCGTGACCACCATGACGTCTCAGGTACTGATTCGCCTTACCGTGAAACGTCGAACATCTATGACGGCTCCCGTTTTACGGCCGATATGGCCATCCAGAATGTGATTGGCGACAGCTTCAGGGGTGCGACGTGGGTGAGCATCCACAATGGAGGCGGTGTAGGTTGGGGCGAAGTCATCAACGGTGGTTTCGGCATGCTGCTTGACGGAACAGCCGACGCGGAAAGACGACTCAAATCCATGCTTTTCTGGGACGTAAATAACGGTATTTCACGCCGTAGCTGGGCCCGTAATGAAGGAGCGGTCTTTGCCATCAAACGCGCCATGGAGGCCGAACCGCTGTTGAAGGTGACGTTGCCGAATAGCGTAGCGGACGAGCTGTTTTGAGGAGAGGGGTGAGAAGAGAGGTGAGAGAGGTGTATCACCAGACGTAAAAAGGTTACGGCTTATTTACCGCAAAACGTTTTGCCTTTTTGTTAAAAAAAATGCGGAAAATCCGTAACTGATTTCTATCGGGAATAAGGAGTTTTGTTGTAAAAATGAAACCCGTTTCCCATCTGTTCGTCTGGAAGGAAGCACTGGCTCTGTCAGTGTCTGTTTATAGGATAACCGACTTGTTCCCCGCGTCCGAGAAGTATGGATTGGTATCGCAGATGCGACGGGCTTCGGTTTCCGTGCTTTCTAACATTGCGGAGGGATACGGCAGGCATAGCAAACCTGATTTTTCCCGGTTCCTTTCGATTTCCCTTGGATCCTTGTACGAATTGCAAGCACAGTTTGCGCTTGCCACAGCCCTGAATTACATAGATGACCAGACGTGTGAAACCATAGGGTATTCAATGACAACGCTCCAAAGACGCATCCTCGCACTGAAAAATACGCTGATGGTATCGAAATAGCTGAAGACGATATACATCTCTTCTCTCTTCTCTCTTCTCACCCCTCACTTTTACAAAACTTTAAGAAGCAACCCTCCCTCCTCTTCTGTATCTTTATAAGGCCGCAAAGGCCTAAATGATAGGAATATGAAAAAGATAGCTGCTGTATGTATTGCCGTGTTTATGCTTGTTTCCTGCGCGTCCGTGCAGGTGGCCAGTGACTACGACAAATCGGTCGATTATTCCGCATACAAAACGTTTGGCTTCTACAAACAGGGAGTTGACAAGGTGGACATATCCGACCTGGATAAGAAACGCATCCTGAAAGCGATTGAAGAAAGCTTGATCGCAAAAGGATTTACCAAAAGTGACAAGCCGGACGTTTTGGTCAACATTTTCACGAAGTCGCGTGAACAGATCAACGTCAACAACTTCAACGCCGGATGGGGTTGGGGATGGGGATGGGGATGGGGTTGGGGTTGGAGCCCGTTCTGGGGTAATCAAACAACCGTATCGTCTTCCACCGAAGGTACCCTCTTTATCGACCTCATCGATGCCAAAAAACGAGAACTCGTTTGGCAGGGAGAGGGAACGGGTGAACTGACCAAAAATGCCGAAAAGAAAGACGAGAAAATCCGGGAATTCGTAGCGAAAATACTCGAGCAGTATCCGCCTGGAGCCAAAAAATAACAAATGACGACAACCGTGGTACGCCCACGGTTTTTTTATTTTATCACGTTTCTGCTTCTCTACGGCTTCATCCGCGCAGAATTTCTTCGTATTTTTGACAAAACCGCAAAATTCGACACATGTCTGCCTCCTTCGAAACCAATCCGCTGATCGAACGGCTTCCGGAACATCTCAAGCAGTTTATCAAACCACAGGAATACGACGAATACACGCCCATCAACCAGGCCGTATGGCGGTATGTCATGCGCAAAAACGTCGATTACCTGTCAAAGGTGGCACATGAATCGTATCTCGACGGACTCCGGAAAACCGGGCTTGAAATCGAGAACATCCCCAACATGTACGGCATGAACCGGATCCTGAAGGAAATCGGCTGGGCAGCGGTAGCCGTCGACGGATTCATTCCGCCGAATGCTTTTATGGAGTTCCAGGCGTACAATGTACTCGTCATCGCATCCGACATCCGGCAACTCGAGCACATCGAGTACACACCGGCGCCAGATATCATCCACGAAGGCGCCGGGCACGCACCGATCATCGCCAATCCGGAATATGCCGAATACCTTCGCCGTTTCGGGGAAATTGGTTCGAAAGCCATTTCCTCCAAAAAGGACTATGATATGTACGAAGCGATCCGACTGCTCTCGATTTTGAAGGAAGCGGAAGATACACCACAAGCTGAAATCGACGCAGCGGAGAAAGCGGTGGAAGACCTGCAAAATGACCTGGGTGCGCTTTCCGAGATGGCCCGCATTCGCAACCTCCACTGGTGGACGGTCGAATATGGCCTGATCGGGACGGTAGATAATCCGAAGATTTATGGTGCCGGACTCCTTTCATCCATTGGCGAAAGTGCCTGGTGTATGACCGACGCTGTACGGAAGATTCCCTACACCATCGAAGCCGCCGACCAATCCTTCGACATTACAAAACCACAACCCCAGCTATATGTAACCCCCGACTTTGCGCATCTGAGCTTGGTGCTGGAGGAGTTTGCCAATTCTATGGCGCTCCGCACAGGCGGATTATCGGGTATCCGGAAACTCATCGATTCAGCGGCATTAGGTACCATTGAACTCAGCACCGGGTTGCAGGTATCGGGTATCTTTTCGAACGTCATCGAACACGAAGGGAAACCAATATACGTGCAGACGACAGGCAAAACTGCCCTCTCCTATCGGGAAAAAGAACTCGTGGGCCACGGCACCGATTACCACCGCGAGGGATTCGGAAGTCCCATCGGAAAGTTAAAAGGCATCAACCTCGCGATTGAGGATATGAGTCCACGCGACCTTCGTGCTTATGACATCTACGAAGCCGAAAGTGTCACACTGGAATTTGAAGGCGACATCACCGTTACCGGAGAGATCATCACCGGTTCGCGTAACCTCCAGGGGGAAATCATCCTGATCAGCTTCAAAAACTGTACGGTTACCCATGGCGATACTATTTTATTCCGCCCGGAATGGGGTATATACGATATGGCGGTCGGAAAGAAAGTCGTTTCGGCCTTCTCAGGCCCAGCCGATGTGCGTAGTTTCGACCTCATCACGCACGTTCCGTCGACCCAAACCATCAAGGCACGGAGAACGGAGGAGCGCGCTGCGTTGGAAAAACGCTACCAAATGGTGCGCGATATCCGGGAAGGACGAAGTGACGCCCCATTGGAAACTATCTTCAATGACGTCGCCGAACACTACCCTAACGACTGGCTGCTGTCGGTTGAGATCGCTGAACTGCTGCACGAACGCCGGGATCCGATGTTGCACACCGTACTCGATTATCTCGAGCGGCTGAAAGCAAGACGACCGGAAGTGGCGCACCTGATCGCGAACGGCCTTGACCTCATCCTCGAAAAAGAAAACGTATAAAAAAATCCCGCCTTTTGAGCGGGATTTTACATTAGGACAGAATGGGGTTATCGTTTGACAACTTTATAGGTCTTCACGCCCTCGTCGGTCATGACCTGTAAGAAGTAGGTCGCGGCCGCAAGGGATGACATATCCACTTTCGCCTGTGTCCCCTGCGTTTGGAGATACATCACGCGCTGCCCGAGCATCGTGACAAGTTCCACGGCACGTATGTCAAGGGGTGACTCGATGGTTACCACATCCGCAACGGGGTTCGGATAGAGTTTCATCACGGCTTCATCAGGCTGGTCGACACCCAAACAGGCACCATTGGTAACAGTCACCGCAAGTCGCACGTCGCTTTCACAAGCGCCTTCCGACTGGGCGGCATAGTAGGTGGTACCGGCTACAAGCGGTGTTTCGCCTGCAACGATCGAACCTCCTTCCAGCGCATTGTACCATACGATGGCATTGCCTTCCACTACCAACATCGCAACCGTTTCGCCTTCGCAGAAGGTCTGCGTCACGTTACCGGTGGGCGTTGGGATGACGGTAACCTCAGCCGTAACAGGAGAGCGTGTCGATACACAGATTCCATTCGTCGCTTCTACGTAATACGTCGCGGTGGCTGAGAGCGATGGCGTTTCGAACGTGGTGCCCGTGCCCAGTGCGCTGCCGCCCGTTGCCGATGCAAACCAATTAAGCGTTCCGGTGCCGCTGGCGGACAACGTTACCGAACCGGCACCACAACGGCTTCCGGGTGTAACGCCCGTCACAACACCGAGTGGGTTGACAGTCGCCGTGACCGGTATACGGGCCGAGACGCAGTTCCCATTCACCGCCTCCACATAAAATGTAGTCGTAGCTGCGATAGCTGGCGTGGTGAAACTGGTGCCCGTGCCGAGCAGCAGTCCACCTATCGGTTGGTTGTACCAGTTAAGGCTGCCTGTAGACGCCACTGCTTCAAGGACCATAGTTCCGGTTCCGCAACGATCCGCCGCCGTGGTCGCCACTACTTCCGGCGACACCGTTACCGTCGCCAGAACGGGAACGCGAACTGAGGTACAGCTTCCGTTGGTGACTTCTACATAGTACGTCGTCGAAGCACCGATTTCAGGCGTTGTGAACAACGAGCCGGTTGCAAGGACCGTTCCTCCTGACGGTTGATCAAACCAATTGACGGTGCCGTCGCCCGTTGCCGATAGGTTGACGGTGCCTACACCACAACGACTGCCCGGAATAATCGAGGTAATCGCCGCTTCGGTATTAACCGTCGCTAAAACAGCAGTTCGTGCCGACGTACAACTGCCATTACTCGCCTCTACATAGAAGGTGGTCGTAGCGGCAATAGGAGGCGTTGTAAACGTACCTCCCGAACCGAGGATGGTGCCACCGCTTGCCACATTATACCAGTTAAGCGTACCAGCCGATGCGGCAGCTGAGAGTACGACCGTACCCGTTCCGCAACGTATACCTCCGGTTGACGAGACAACGTTTGGTACCGCAGTGATCGTAGCGACCACTGGCACCCGATTTGAGACGCAGGTTCCATTATGCGCTTCTACATAGAAAGTAGTCGTATTCGAAACAGACGGCGTGGTAAAGGTCGCTCCTGTTGCGAGGGCTGCTCCTCCGAATGCCTGATCGTACCAAGTGATCGTACCCGACGAGGCTGTAGCGCCCAACGTAACCGATCCGGTGCCGCAACGGGATGCCGGTGTGGTGGCCGTAACCGACGGTGTGCCGGTTACCGTTGCCAAAACCGCGACACGGGGCGATATACAACTTCCGTTCACCGCTTCCACATAGAACGCGGTAGTGGCCGAAATGGAAGGCGTCTGGAAGACAGCACCTGAACCAATCGATGTTCCGCCCGTTGCTACATTATACCAATTTAGACTACCACCACTGGCCGTAGCCTGAAGCGTCACACTACCCGTGTCACAACGCGCCCCAGGCACAGTCGTCACGACGGTCGGTGTTTCGTTGACGGTGGCTGTCACCGGCAATCGCATCGAAACGCAATCACCATTGGCAACTTCGACCCAATAGGTAGTGGTGGCGGACAATGTAGTGGTGGTATAGGTTTGTCCGTTGGCAAGTTCCGTTCCCCCTACCGCTGCGTCATACCAGGATATCATGCCGCCACTGGCCGTTGCGCCAAGCGTCACGCTTCCTGCGTCACAACGACTGGCCGGAACCGTCGACGTGATAATCGGTGTTTGGGTTATCGTAGCCGTTACCGGAACGCGGGTGGATATACAACTTCCATTCACCGCCTCCACATAAAACGTAGTGGTCGTGGCGAGGGAAGGCGTGATAAAGGAAACGCCGCTTCCGAGTTCGCTACCACCCGAAGCCTGTGCATACCAATGCAGGATGCCCGACGTGGCCGTAGCGGCAAGGGTTACACTGCCCGTATCACAACGGCTGGCACCGGAAACCGACGCCACATCCGGCTGAGTATTGATGGTGGCTACAACAGCCGTACGTACAGAAACACAGCTTCCGTTGGTTGCCTCTGCGTAATAGGTCGTGGTGCTCGCTATTGAAGGCGTGGTAAAGGTTGCCCCTGTTCCCAACACGGATCCTCCTGACGCGGCGACATACCAACTGATCGTGCCGGCATTTGCCACGGCTGATAAGGTCACAGAACCGGTTCCGCATCGGCTGGCCGGTGTCACGGAGACGATACTCGGTGTGACGTTGATCGTAGCCACAACGGCCGTACGCGCAGAGGTACAACTTCCGTTCGTCGCTTCTGCGTAATAGGTCGTGGTAGCACTGATCACCGGAGTAGTAAAGGACGTACCGGTTCCGACGGCTGAACCGCCCGACGATACGGTATACCATGAAAGCGTTCCGGAACTGGCCGTAGCCTGTAACGTCAGCGTTCCGGCGTCACAACGCGCAGCCGCCGCAGTCGATGTAATAGTCGGAAGTGTGGTGATGGTAGCCACGACTACCTCGCGGGCAGAGACGCAGCTGCCATTGGTTGCCTCTACATAATAGGTCGTGGTGGACGAGAGCGACGGCGTCGTAAACGCAGGTCCCGTTCCAATCGGCGCACCTCCCGTAGCGACGTTATACCAACTAAGGTTACCGCTACTGGCCGAAGCGCCCAGTGTCAGCGTGCCGGAGCCGCATCGCGTGGCAGGAGATGTAGACACGATAGTCGGCGTCTCATTGACCGTCGCGACCACAGCGGTACGCGGTGACAGACAGCCTCCGTCGAAGGCTTCAACGTAAAACGTGGTAGTGGACGAAATGGACGGTGTTGGGAAGAAAGGCCCCGTGCCCAGAATGGCACCGCCCGTAGCCACATTATACCAACGCAATACGCCTGAGGTAGTGGTCGCCTGCAATGT
>DATGXZ010000448.1:0-3322 GCA_035298445.1 Flavobacterium sp. | reverse complement strand
TGGTCACAGATAATAGGAGTGATGGCCTCGATACCGATTTCCGTCGCTTTTTCCAGGAACCACTCGTAGCGTTCGTTCATTTTGGTCGGCGCCACCGCCAGGTGCAGTCGGGGATGTCGGGGCGTTTCCGTCGTGACCGACACGATGCGCGCTGTACATTTTGTCTCCCGACACTCGATGATTTCCGTAGTGAATAAGTTTCCTAAACCATTCGTAACAAATAGGATATCACCTTCCTTCTTTCGCAATACTTTAGCTATATGGCGACTCTCTTCCTTTTCAAAAGAAAATACCTCGGTAGACGGTTGCAGCGCCGGATCGTAGAACAGTTGCATATCAAAAAGCAATGCGGGCCGATGACACGGTATCGGCGGTTTCAAATTGGCCTGACAGGAATTTATGATAGCCGACGATGCCAATCATGGCCGCGTTATCAGTGGTATATTCAAACTTCGGAATGAAGGTTTTCCAACCCAGATCGACTTCCGCCTGGCGAATCGCGTCGCGGATTCCGGAATTGGCCGAAACGCCGCCCCCAATCGCCACTTGCCGAATGCCCGTTTGTTCGACGGCCATCTTCAGTTTTTCCATCAGGATTTCTACGATGGTATATTGCACGGAGGCACATACATCGTCAATATTGCGTTGCAGGAAGTCAGGGTCTTTTTCTACATTCTTTTGCACAAAATACAGTATCTGCGTCTTGAGTCCGGAAAAACTAAAGTCAAGCCCGGGAACTTTCGGCTTGGTAAACGGAAAAGCTTTCGGGTTGCCGTTCTTCGCATGTCGGTCCACCAGCGGGCCACCCGGATAGGGAAGTCCCAACACGCGGGCTGTTTTGTCAAACGCTTCGCCCACCGCATCGTCAGTGGTTTCCCCTATGATGGTGAGATCGAAGAAGCCATCCACGCGCACAATCTGCGTGTGACCGCCCGAAATGGTCAAGGCCAAAAACGGGAATTGCGGTTTGTCGTATCCTTCCTCATCAATAAAATGCGCCAAAATATGGGCATGCATATGGTTGACCGCAATCAGCGGAATGCCGCGCGCCAGTGCCAGTGATTTTGCAAAAGACGTACCCACGAGCAACGACCCAAGTAAACCCGGTCCTTTTGTAAAGGCGACCGCCGACAATTGCTCAGCGGTAATCCCGGCCCGTTTCAAGGCAGTATCGACCACCGGCACAATGTTTTGCTGGTGCGCACGCGAGGCCAGTTCGGGTACTACGCCGCCGTATTGTTCGTGCACCGCTTGTCCGGCGATGACGTTCGACAACACCCGGTCATTTTCTAGTACAGCGGCGGCGGTATCGTCACAGGAACTTTCAATGGCGAGTAAATAGTGCATCTGGGCGGCCATGGAACGAGGGAATTTTAGGTATTTTTTAAATAAAACGCGATAAAAATAGCTATTTTTACCACGTTGCGAAGATACCGCTTTTGTAAGGAACACGTTACGCGATAGCTTAAGATCGTTGGAAAAAGTCAGCAAAACCAGATTGCGCCTGCGTAAGGCTAGAAAAGTCGTGTTCCGCACGCTGCTGACACTCATCCTGTTGCTGTTGACGATGGCCATTGTGCTGTCGATCCCATCGGTGCAAACCCGGCTGGCGGCCTATGCCACAGATCGTATCAACGCCGACTACCACACGGATATCAAAATCAACAGCGTGGCTATCACGCTCTTCGGTGGCGTCAAGTTTCGCGACGTGATGATACGTGACCATCATCGCGATACCCTCATCTACGCCAAACGCATCCAGACCGACATCCTCAGTTTTCGAAAGTTGTATAACGGTGACCTGATGTTCGGCGACGTCGCGATCGATGGTATGGTCTTCAACCTTCGCAATTACAAAGGGGAGGCCGATACCAACCTCGACGTGTTCATCGCCCGTTTTGAGACCGAGCCTCAAAAGCCCTCCAGCCATAAATTTCGACTCGAAGCCAAGAATGCTTACTTTACCAACAGCCGTTTCATGCTGTTCAATGACAACCGCCAGAGTCCGAAGGATGTCTATTTCTCTGACCTGTCGGCATCGCTCAACAATTTCCGCATCCTCGGACCGGATATCACTGCCAAAATCAACAAACTCGCCTTCACTGATTTTAGGGGCGTGCGCGTGAAGAATCTCAGTTCGCGTTTTACCTACACCAAAAAGAACATCCTGATGGAGGACTTGTCGGTGGAAACGCGCCATTCGAAGATCTATGGTTTTGTACGGATGTATTATGACCGGAAGGACTTCATGGACTTCAACAACAAAGTGCTTTTCAAGGTGCGGTTGGATTCGACGCAGATCGGGAGTTACGACGTGCGGTGTTTTTACGGTGAGATCGCACGGGGTCATTCTTTCCGCGTCGATTCTGACATAAACGGCACGCTCAACAACCTCTTCCTGCGCCGCGCGACTATTACGGAAGGTACCGCCACGCAAATACGGGGCGACCTGCACTTCCGGAACCTGTGGGGTAAGGAAGGAATGCCGTTCCGGATGGATGCGCAGTTGGGACAAATGAGTACGAGTTATGGACATCTGGTTTCGATTTTACCGCGTGTCCTCGGAAACTCACTGCCGGAAAACCTCAAGACGCTCGGACAGGCGAACCTTAAAGGATCGGTGGAAGTTACGGCTCGGACACTCAAAACTGACGTATTCATGACATCGGCCATCGGCAACGTGAAAGCCGATTTCGTCATGGCCAACATGTCCAATCGTGAGAAGGCGTCGTATGTGGGAAATGTCGAATTGGAGAACTTCAACCTCGGACGTTTTCTTTCCCGTAAGGAATTGGGCCCTGTTTCGCTGGCATTGGCCGTAGACGGGAGTGGCTTTACACAGTCAAGTCTTAGTTCCAGTGTAAAAGGCTCCATCGACCGGTTTTACTACAACCGCTACAATTACTCGAATATCATCGTCGACGGTGATTTGCGAAGTCCTATGTTCAAAGGCAAGCTCGTCATCAACGACCCGAATCTTTTCATGGATTTCGACGGATTGGTCGATATGTCGAAGAAACAGAACCGCTACGATCTTCACGCGAATATCGACTTCGCCAATCTCAATAAGCTGCATTTCAGCAGTGACCCGATTGCCATCTTTAAAGGGGAGATACGTGCGGATGTAGTGGGAAGCACCATTGATAACATGCGCGGTACGATTGGTATGACCGATACGTCCTATCAAAACCAGAAAGACACCTATTTATTTGAAGACCTGCGGCTGACGTCGGAATTCGATCCCGCTGGTGTGCGCACGCTGACGATTGTCTCACCGGATATCATCGAAGGAAAAGTGACGGGACGCTTCCGGTTTGGGGAA
>DATGXZ010000447.1:0-4155 GCA_035298445.1 Flavobacterium sp. | reverse complement strand
CATTCGGTATCAGAAGGAGTTGGCGTGGACGTTTGCGCAAGGGCCGCCGTCCCGCAAAAAATAAAAAGAAGGAACTTTTTCATGGGAAACGTATTTCCCTAAAGTTCCTTCTTTTCTAAAAGTGGTGCGTTACGGGATCGTCATGAATCCTATCAACGGTTTCAGCTTACAGGCTCAACAGGAAGTTCTCTTTGTTGAGTCCACTGGTGTGGTACTGCCAGTTCAGGCTGATGACCTCCGAAAGTATTTTCTTCAGCGCGGTAAAATCATTCGGCTTTTTGATGTAGATGTTCGCGCCGCGCACAAAGGTTTCTTCGATGTCTTCTTCGGAAGATGAAGTCGAATAAATGGCAATCGACAGGTCTTTCAGTCGCGCGTCGGCCCTGATTTCCTTCAGGCATTCCATTCCGTCTTTGCGCGGCATGTTCAAATCCAGGAATACCACGTGCGGCAACTGTACGTCGGGCGCATTCAGATAGTCCATAAGTTGCACGCCGTCATTGACGGTGTTGACGACGGTGCGTACCTTCAATTCTTCGATTGCGTCTTTAAAAAAGAGGCGATCGTCCTCATCGTCATCCGCCAACAGGATAAACAGTTCGTCATGGGTCATGTGTAGTAGGGTTGTTTAGGATTTTTCGTCTGTAGCGAACCGAACTGACTTACGCTTTTTGATAATCCGCTGGAAGGCGGTAGGCGTCAGGCCGGTCGTTTTCTTAAACTGGTTCGAAAGGTGGGCCACACTACTGTAGTTGAGCTGCCACGCCATTTCGGTCAGTGTAAGTTTGTCTTCGATGATCATTTGCTTTGCGCGCTCGATCTTCTGCAGGATGATGAAGTTCTCAATCGACGTGTGGGTTACTTCTGAAAACAAACTCGACAAATAGCCGTAGCTATGGTTGAGTTTGTCAGACAAATACACCGACACCTTCGTGTTGTGTTGCTTCTCATCGTTGTAGATCATCTCCACAATCGTGTCTTTGATCCGTTGTATGAACGCATTCTTCGGATTTTCAATAATCTCGATACCATACCGATCCAACGCCTGCTGCAACTCTTTATACGTTTCAGCCGACACGTTTCGGTTGATTTCGATTTCTCCCAGTCCGGTCACTTCATACGGAATGTCGAGGCGGTTCATCTGTTCCTGCAAGATCATTTTGCAGGCCTTGTTGATATCGTACTTGATCTGTAATTTCATAAAATAGCGCGTGAGGTCTTTTTGTTGTAATTATCGCATTAACTAACTGTATCGGTAAATAATTTAACAAAAGCCCAAATCAAATCTAATCAAAATTTCGCGAAATGACATTATGTTTCCGAGAACAATTAGCATAAATTTAGTAAAATGCCGTCTGCCGCCGATTGACTACCTTTACACCCTAATTGCTGTTGTTATGTTGGAAGTAGGAAGGATCAATACGTTAACCATTTTACGCGACACCAGCGTCGGCCTTTTTCTCGGAAATGGCGAAGAGGAAGTGTTGCTGCCCCGGAAATACCTCACGCCTTCGATGAAGCCGGGCGAGACGCTTGACGTATTTATCTATCTCGATCATGAGGAACGTCCTGTAGCTACCACGCTTGAGCCGTATATCCAGTTGGATGATTTCGCCTACCTGCGCGTCAACCACATCAACCGCTTCGGTGCCTTTATGGACTGGGGTCTTGAAAAAGACCTTTTCGTACCCTTCCGTGAGCAGGCCCGTCCGATGGAGGAGGGGAAACGCTACCTGGTCTATCTCTACCTCGATGAGAAGACCAACCGGTTGGTGGGTACGTCCAAAACCAACGGCCGACTGTCAAACGACGAATTGACGGTAGAGAAAGGCGACGAGGTCGAACTCGTCATTTCACATATTACCGAGGCGGGCATCAATGTCATCGTCAACGGAAAGCACAAAGGACTCGTCTACAAAAACGAAGTCTTTGACGAACGTGTCCGCACCGGTGACCGCCGGAAGGGCTACATCAAAGCCATCCGACCCGATAACAAACTCGATGTGGCGTTACAACCACAGGGATACGCTGCCATCGAACCCAACGCGCAAAAAATACTCGACCGGCTTCGAAACGGACGCGGTGTGTTGAAACTCACCGATAATTCCGATCCGGATGACATCCGCTCAGTGCTGCAGATGAGTAAGAAAACCTTCAAAAAAGCCGTGGGCGCTTTATACCGCGATAAGCTCGTAACCCTGCGCGAAGACGGCATCTATCTGGTGTAATGACCCTCGATTCTTTTTACCAGTGGCAATCCGGATGGCGGTCAGAGGCCGGGCGTATGCCGGTGTTCTTTATCGGACACGGCTCACCGATGAATGCCATTGAAGACAATGTATTTTCAGCAGAATGGCAACGTCTGGCGCACACCATGCCCCGACCCAGTGCCGTTTTGGTCATCTCGGCCCACTGGCTCACACGCGGTAGCTTTGTCACCGCCATGGACGCGCCCCCCACGATACACGATTTCCGCGGATTCCCGAAAGCCTTATTCGACGTACACTATCCGGCACCCGGCGAACCCGCGCTGGCCAACGCCCTGTCAACGGGTGTAACGATGACGGAAGTAGGGCTCGACCACGAATGGGGACTCGACCACGGCACCTGGTCGATCGTACGGCATATGTATCCCGACGCCGATATCCCCGTCCTGCAGTTCAGCATCGATTATGCCAAACCGGCTGACTACCACTACCAATTGGCAACGGAACTGCGGCAGTTGCGGCAGAAAGGCGTATTGATTATCGGAAGTGGCAACATGGTGCACAACCTTCGTATGGTAGCGTGGGACAAACTTTCGGAGCCCGAGTATGGTTACGACTGGGCGCTGGAGTTAAACGAACGGTTGAAGAACGCCATCCGCACAGGCGACCACCGTTCGCTGGTGCAGTATGAGCAATTCGGACATGCCGCGGCACTTGCCATTCCCACACCCGATCACTATTATCCGTTGCTGTACGCCGCCGCGCTGGCGGACGAAAAAGACACGCCCGAGATTTTCAACGACCGGGCTGTGGGCGGATCGCTGACGATGACATCCGTTAAATGGAGTTAGGCCGTTTCCTCTAACAACAAACGATTGTAACGTCGGCTCACATTGAACACGCGCTCGGCAACCACAATCAGAAGCATGGGCAGTATGATCCATTCAAGTATACCCGCCAGGTGCAACAGAAAGCCAATCGTTACAAGCAAACGCGAATATTCCAGGTAGCAGATCCATTTTCGTTGCTCGAGCAGCGCCCCGATGTTTACCAGTGTCAATAGAATAAAGGAAACGGCAAACGTGATGGTGATCCCATCCAACCCATCAAACCAATACGTAAAGGCCGTCAACACGGCCATACTGAGCGCAATCTGCGCGGCGAGGTAGTGCCGGAAGCGCAGTTTTGGGTGACGGCCTGCGCGGTCTTGCAGGAAGTACTTTTCCAGTTGCGGACGGATATCCTGGTCCATGTATTTCGGACTTCCGAAAACGGCCCGCCATTTCCCCTTCCAATCGGTTGCCCGCCGGAACGATTCCGCTATTTCGAAATAATAATGGAAGTGCTGCCACAGGAAACTCCGGCTTTTCAACGGATGCGTCAAACCATACACCGGTTGGTCCACTTCTTCCTGGAACGTCCCGAAAAGTTTGTCCCAAAACACAAACATATCCCCATAATTCTTGTCGAGATACTGTTCATTCGACGCATGGTGTACGCCATGTATCGACGGCGTCACAAACACTTTTTCCAGCCACGGCACGCGCTTGATGACCTGGGTATGGGTAAAAAACGAATAGGCCCCGTGCACCAATAACATTAAGATCACCATTTTCGGAGGAAATCCGATCAACGGCAGGAAACACCAGAAAACCGTCCGGATCAGCGCCTGTATCGTCGTAATACGCGCCGAGACCGTCAGGTTGAACTCCTCGCTCTGGTGGTGCACGATATGCGCCGCCCAGAACAGGTTGACTTCATGCCCGAGACGGTGGTACCAATACCAAACGAAATCAGTTGCCAGAACCAACACCACCCAACTCACGACCGTTTCCGGGATGGTGAAAAGGCGGGCGTGGTCGTAAATCCAGACGAAAAGGCCGTAGAATCCAGCCGAAACGAACAGGTTGAGCATCCGCTCGGCGATACCGATACTGATGTTCGATAT
>DATGXZ010000446.1:0-2208 GCA_035298445.1 Flavobacterium sp. | reverse complement strand
GAATTATTAAAGTTATTAGAACCCTATAATGTTGGCATTGATGACTTTTTCAAATTAGAACGGAATGTTTCATTCAAATTTTCCTCTCTTGTAAAAGATGTAAATACACTTCAAAAGGAAATACTGAAAAGCAAGAACTATGATATCGCTCCATTTGTAGCTTACGTGTCACACGCTTTTCTACCCTCTGTTGTTTTCCAACTCGAAGAATATGGCCTTCCAAGGATGATTTCTAAGAAAATACAGGAGTCGAAACTGATTAACTTCTATGACACCAATCTTACTATACATCAAACAATAGACATATTTAGAGATCTTGGTATTCACACGATAAAAGAAAAGGTAGAACTGGACGAGTTTGACATGTATATCTTGGACTACTTTTATGACGGAATAAGAACTAACGAGAAAAAATAATCCGCTCTTGGCTGCCACGAGCTCATCGCTTACGCCTTCGAGTCAGGCAATTACAGGCTTTTTTTAATTGGGCATTTCAATGTCGTGACACACAGTATATCGATCGTACCTGTCCCCCCACACTCCGCGAAATACGCAAAATACGCTTCGCGAATGTCTCCGACTTTGCGGCCCATAATGCAGGGATAGCATCATGAAGTAGTACAGTTCACTGGAAAGAGCAGGCAGTAGTAAGCACCAGTGAGGAAATTCATCTCACCACCAACATACGAAAGAAAAGAAGTTGTGTAACGCCCGACTTTCAGACTTTCGTTCTTCCCGACTTCCTCTCTCCTCTCTCCTAACCCCTAACTCCTAACTCCTGACTCCTAACTCCCCATTATCCCCAAATACGTCCGAAACGCGCCCACTTCCTCTTTGTATTGCCGTGCCAGGATGCGGGCGATCTGGGTCAGGTGGCTGAGGTCATGGGCCACCCAGGTAGCGAGGAGTTCCCCGAGGGTGACCTCGCCGATGCGGGGATGGCGGGCCGAACGGGTGAAGTCGGCTTCGGTGAGGGCGAACCGCTGCCATTCGGCTATACTTTCGGTGCGCAGGCGTTGGAATTCTGCCAGCAACTCCTCCATAGAATACTGTTGTACCAGGGCGAAGTGGGCTTCCATGTCGATTGGCGCCAGCGTGCGATCGGGCCCGTCTGACAGTATCACACGGATACGGGGCAGCCAGTCGGTTTCTTCGCATACGATAAGGTGGGCGACAGCCTCTTTTACTGTCCAGGTGTTGGCGCCTTCGTTGTGGTGGGTCCAGTCGTCGGAAAGGCCCGACAAGAGGGCGTGCAGCACCCGGGGTGTGCGTTCGATGAGTTCAAAGGAGTGGGCGATGGTGGTTTTCATAGTATCAGGAATACAAAGGTTTGACGGATTGTACGCGCTCTGCAAAGGTAGGTTGTTCGGGCAATGGTGCCTGCACCTGCGAGAAAAACGACAGCAGTTCCTCGGTATGCGGCAGGCTTCGTTTGGAGCTGATACTGAAGTGCACCAGCTTCGTCCACATGACTGCTTTGGGATGTGACTTGGCTTCGTCCCACATCAGGGCTTCGACCAAAAGGCTGGAGGATGAAAACGAGAGTAACCGCGTCTCGATCCGGACGGTTTCGAACCAGGTTGCGGGGCGCAGGTAGGCAATCTGCGTTTCGGCTACGACCCATCCGATACCCTGCCGTGCCATGGCGGAGGTGTCGAAGTTATAAGCGTCGAGCAACTGCTCGGTTCGGGCCGCGATGAGGTAGTCGATATAGCGCGAATTGTTGAGGTGGTGGAAGGGGTCGCAGTCGTGATGGTGCACCCGCATGGTGCTTTCAAGGATGGTGGGTAGGGAATTCATAGGTGGTGATGTATTGGTTAGGTGGAAAAATCGATGGTCTCGAAATAGGGGCGTATGGCGGGATAGTGCTGTCTGTTACGAGCTGTGCGCCTTAGGTTCGATGCGTTCAATGACGAAAGCCGATGCTCCACCCCCACCGTTGCAAATGGCCGCTACGCCATATCGTCCGTTTTCCTGTTGGAGTACGTGCAGCAGCGTGACGAGTATGCGCGCCCCGCTGGCCCCGATCGGATGCCCAAGGGCGACGGCGCCCCCATAAACATTCACGCGCCCTGGATCGAACCCCAGTAGTTGTTGGTTGGACGGTACCACGGAGGCGTAAGCTTCGTTGATTTCGAAATAGTCGATGTCGGCCAGCGACAATTGTGCGCGTTGCAACGCCTTCGTAATGGCGATCGACGGCGCGGT